>JAOUOC010000039.1 GCA_029880585.1 Gammaproteobacteria bacterium | reverse complement strand
TTGCTGGCAAGTAAATGTTGATCACCACAGGATGCAACTTGTGGTTGATGCGTGACACAAATGACTTGACGTTGTTTTGCCAGCTGATTAAGCAATCGACCGACAGTTTCAGCTGTTGCGCCACCAATTCCAACATCAACTTCGTCAAAAATAAGTGCGGGAACCAGTTGTTGTTCAGCGGTTATTACTGCAATAGCCAAACTGATCCGCGATAATTCACCGCCAGAAGCCACCTTGTTCAAAGGTTGCATGGGCTGTCCGGGATTGGCAGAAACCAGAATTTCTACAGTCTCTAACCCATTAGATGAAAAGCCATCAAGATTTTTTTGTAAGGCAAAGGAGACATTACCTCCTTCCATTGCCAGTGTTTGAATTTTATCAGTAATTAATTTTTCAAGTTGGCGAGCAGTTTGTTGACGACTTTCAGACAAAATTTGAGCTTTTCCCTGATAATCCTTAACGGCTGATTGATAAGCTAATTCGATATTATTTAACTCTGTTTCATCGTCGTTAAGTTGTGCTAATTGATTCTTAAGTTGAGCAAAGTGGTCGGGTAATTGTTCCAGAGTGACATGATGTTTGCGCGAAAGATCATGAAATAAGGCCAATTGATCATCCAGATCTTGTAATTCCTGAGGTTCAATATTCAACTGTTGATTATATTGCTCAAGTTCGTTGTGGGCTTCATCGAGCAATGCATCGGCTTGAGCAAGGATCTCAAAAAGGTTATTGAGATTGTTGTCCATAGCTTGCAGGCGTTCAGTCATAGCAAGAACTTTTGATAGTTGTGAACGAATGGAAAGATGATTATCAGTATCAAAACTTTCAAGACATTGTTGAACAATTTCCAGGCGAGTTTGGGTAGTGGCGGCCTTTTTATGTTCAGCTTCCAGATTTTGCAAGATTTCGGTTTGCGGGTTTGCTTTTTCAAGTTCATCAACCTGATAGGTTAACAGATCAAACATGGCTTCCCGATTGGCCTTCTGAGCTTCAAGTTCTCTTTTTCTATGCGCAATTTTTGAAATTTGTGAAGCCGCTGATTTAACATCCTTAACCAGATCATCATGACAGGCATAGCGATCCAGCAGATTAAGCTGTTCTTTAGATTTAAGTAGTGTCTGGTGTTCGTGTTGACCATGAATATCAACTAGCAAATCGCCAAGGGATTTAAGCTGAGAAAGAGTTACGCTTACACCATTAATAAAACATTTGCTACGGCTTTCATTGATGGTGCGACGTAATATACAATCATGCTCGTCATTGAGATCATTTTCTTTAAGCCAGTTTAATGCGGCTGAATCGACAGTAAGATCAAAAGAAGCGGTCACCTCTGCCTGATTTTCATTCGAATAGATAACTGACAAATCGGCACGCTCTCCCAAAGCAAGTCCCAAAGCATCAATAACAATAGATTTACCTGCGCCAGTTTCACCTGTAATTACGGTCATACCCTGAGACCAGTCCAGCGCAAGGGATTTAATAATGGCAAAGTTTTTAATTTCTATTCGACTAAGCATGTCTTTATTGTATTTGAGTAAAAATGAATGGTTATTCTATCCGAGTTAAAAGAAATTGAGTAGATTAAAGTTTTTCACCCCAACGCAACTTGCTTCTTAATACTTCAAAGTAATCATAATCCAACGGGTGAACCAAACTCATTTCCGTATGATATTGTTTGATCTTTATTTTGTCACCGGGTTGCAAAGAAATAATTTCCTGCCCATCGCAACTTAATTGGGGTGAATGAGGTACCTGAGAGGTGATCACCAATTTAATTTCTCTTTCCTTGCTGACAGTAATAGGTCGGCTGGTTAAGGTATGTGGGAACATAGGAACGAGCACAATTGAATTGTTTTCAGGCGCTACAATCGGTCCGCCACCAGAAAGCGCATAGGCTGTTGATCCTGTTGGCGTGGAAATAATTAATCCATCAGAGCGCTGGTGATAGACAAATTTTTCATCCATATATAATTCAAAAGTGATCATTTTGGCGATTTGCCCGGGATAAAGCACAACATCATTTACAGCGCAAGATTGACCAATTTCCTTGCCATCTCTCAAAACACTGGCATGAAGTAAAAAACGATTTTCAAGCGAATATTCTCCTGCGAGAATTGGCGGGATCTTTTCTTCAATTTCCGTTGGGCGAATATCCGCTAAAAATCCGAGATGGCCACGATTAATGCCAAGCAACGGGATTTTATTGTCTATCAATTCTCTGGCTGTTTTTAACAGACTGCCATCGCCGCCAACTACAATCACAAGATCACAGTGTTGACCTAATTCGCTAAAAGGCACGACCTGAGTATTTTTATGTTCACTGGAATGGTAATTGCGCTGAGGTACAAAGACATCTTTCCCTTCTTTTTGCAGCAGAGAAGACAGCAGGGCGATAGTTTCAATGGCCGCTTTGCTGCCGGGCTTGCCTGTAATACCAATTTTGCTAAAAGATTTTTGTTTCGTCATTCTTTGACCTTGTACTTGAAAAATCATTCAGGAGCACACATATAAGCCAGTAATAAGTGATCGGTCAATCCAACATTTGAACAGATTGCCTTCCCTTGGCGTCAAGTGTAACATTTTAAACTTAAGAATCTAGCATTACCTGTTATTTAATATCAATGGATTGATTGAAAAAACAGGGTGATTATAAACAAAGAAATAATATGAAAGAAAGAGATCTGATATTAATGAAATCCCTCATTGAGTCCTACGTAAGAGAAGGACAACCAGTGGGATCAAAAAGTTTGTTGAGAATGTCGCATTTGAGTATCAGTCCGGCAACGGCCAGAAATATCATGGCTGATCTGGAAAGACAAGGTCTTTTACTTTCACCTCACACATCTGCCGGTCGAATTCCAACTACTCAAGGGTTGAGAATTTTTGTTGACAGATTGGTGCAGGTAAAAACAGTTCATCCATCTATATTAACTGAATTGAAATTTCATTTAAATCCCAGTCAGGAAACCGGTACAATTCTAAACAAGGCTTCAAGGCTGTTGTCAGATTTAACCAAAATGGTGAGTCTTGTTCAAACCCCCAGCAAACCATTTCAACGACTTCAGCAAATAGATTTTGTGCCATTGTCAGATAGAAAGCTGTTGGTCGTGATGGTGTTACAGGATAATGAAATTCAGAACCGTATCATTGATGTTGAAAAAGATTTTACCCGTGATGAATTAAATGAAATGGCAAACTACCTTAATCACAAAATTGTGGGTCAGGATTTGTCAGCTGTTAGAGATGAAGTGCTCAAGCAAATGAAAAATGACCGGGCTGAAATGAATGAAATGACAGAAGCCGCGATTGCTTTAGCAGAGCAAGGATTGATACGTGATGAAAAAGATGCACTACAGGAAAAGGAATTTCATTTATCCGGTCAAGGCAACCTGATTACAATGGCATCCCATGGACAATTACCTAACCTTGAAAGCATATTTAATGCATTTAAACAAAAACAAC
This sequence comes from Gammaproteobacteria bacterium, assembly GCA_029880585.1. Lineage (GTDB taxonomy): Bacteria > Pseudomonadota > Gammaproteobacteria > Enterobacterales > Kangiellaceae > Aliikangiella. The sequence continues at coordinate 11,848 of JAOUOC010000039.1, read as the reverse complement.
AGGTTGTCAGTATTTTAGAACGCTCTATGGCTGCCAAGGGGGTAAAGATATTCATTGGAGAAGAATGTGGTGAGCAAAGCTTTAAGGATTGCAGCATAGTCACAGCGCCCTATAAATTAAACGGTCAATCTATTGGTGTATTGGCTGTAGTTGGTCCAACGAGAATGGAATATGACCGTGTCATACCCATTGTCGATGTTACTGCAAAACTGTTATCATCTTCACTTACCTATAAAGCAGGGCAGGAAAAACATTAAGTAGTATTTGGTTTCTGCAAGTTGCTGCTCACAACAAAAGGGAAGCTATGAAAACAAAAATAATATTTTTAGTCTTGCTGTTATTATCAGCCTGTGAAAAAAGACCGGATTTCCAACAAAGTATAGCCAAGCCAGACTGGTTTGAATCTGCAAGTTCTATTGAACTTAATTCTCCCGAAGATGTGAGTAAATTATGGCAATCTGAAAAAAGATGCTGTGAATCAAAAGATATCCTTGATCAGAACAATCAAAAATTTTATAAAAGCTGTTATCAGGCCATTGTTAATCATCCACAGAATGATGAACTGGTAGTTAAGTGTTTATGGTTGATGGATAACGCTGTTAACAGAGATCAAAGAATACACATTCAAAGTTATTTGCTGGAAAACTATCGATTTCATAAGAGCAGGGTAAATAATTGCGCCAACTGTGCGCCGGCAGATGTTATCGTCAGAGTGACAATGTCTTTGGCTCGCGAGGTCAGACGAGATGGCGATCAGGCCGGTGCAATTGAATTGGTTGAATCTATCTTAAAAGATAGAGAAACAGAAACCAGTTTATGGATCCAGACAGAAGTTTATAAGGGTTTGGCTGAGTTTTATCTGGCTGACAAGGTGACAGAAACCAGAGGAGAGTTTTTGACCAGAGCTTATAAAAGATTGGAGCGAGCTTTCGGTTACGACAAAACATTGGAAAGAAGATTTCCTGCTTTTGAAAAAGTTTACTTTCAAGTGATGGCCAGAATAGAGGAATAATAATATGAAAAGACTACTGCCGCTGTTATTCATATTCTCATTTGCCAGTGCGAGTGGATTAGAATATGAAAAAAGTCAATCACACTGTGACCCCAGAGTAGATTATTGTGAAAGCAAGCCCGAGTCTGATGTTGAAATTGGTATCTACAAGCCAGAAACTCATGAGTCGCTGGAAGAAAATATGTGTGATATGAACACTGGTGAAGGTTGTTATTTATATGAAGAAGCCGATGATGAGGAGCCGGATAACAATAATTCGAAAAGTGACAATTCAAGCCAACAATCAGGTTCTCCTGTAAACCTCTTCATTTCATTTGGAATGGCGCATATTAATGAGCAAAAAGCAGCTTTTGAACAGATAGACAATAACGCAGAAGCGATTAATATCGGTGTAAAATGGCAACATGATGATCGGATTAGTGCTTTTGGGATCAGTGGGTTATTTTTTACAGATTATAATCCTATTACCCAGACTATTGTTACTAATAGAGGAAATACAATAATAAAGCGTTCAGAGGCAGATAGTTTTGGTCTTTTTGCTGAAACCGGCTATAGCAATTTAACTGGAGATGGCAGTAAAAGACTGGAGTTTATGGTTGGTGCAGAATACATAGAAGCAGAAAGATATTTTCTGGATTGTGATCGCTGTTACTCCGAGAAAATTAATATTAAGGGTGGAGTGTATCTAAAACCAGGGATAAAGTTTTATATTACCGAGAGCATCATGCTTTCTGTTGAATATCAATATTATGGTTCTGGAGATATGGAAGATATCATTTACATTGGATTTTCTTGGGACTAGTTTGAGGTAGGGCTGCTTAAACTGAAAATATAAAGTTAATAGTTAAGCCGTTTCTGTAAAAGCTTGTTGGTTTTAGAATGTTATAAAAATATAGGAGTAAAAATAATGAAAAAACTATTAATACCTATCGCGTTTTTTGTCAGTAATTCATTAATGGCAGAAGAAAATGAAGTGCAAAATGTTTTCCGATATGATGAAGGTCAGGGCTGGTTTATGTCTGTTGGATATACAGGAATTGACTCTGAAACCGCTTTTTGGGAGGGGATTGGAGACAGTGGGACTTCGCTAAAATTAGGTTATGGTGGCCATACAAATAATTTTGTCTATGGATTTGGAATGAGCTGGATTATGCTGTCAGACAAAAATTCTTTTTCTCAAACAGTACAGGATAATTTTGGAAATACTTCCACTAAAAGTTCGTCAGCTGATGCTTTTGGAGGGTTTGGAGAGTTGGGATACAGTTATGTTTTTGACTCGGGCAATACCAGTTTTGACTTGTTGGGTGGTTTTGAGTTTGTTCGTGCCGAGCGAACTATAGCTAATTGCAGCAACTGTCTTTCTGAAAATATTAATCTGGATTCAGGGCTTTATGTCTTGTCAAGATTTACTTTTTTTAACCAAAGTGGTTCTGCATTTTCTTTGGGATATCAAAAATATATGACAGGTGATTTTACTGGCGGTATCGACTTTCGTTATACAATGACTTATTAGTGATTATTTAGAAAAGGCTCCGAGCCGGAAACAGGGTTTAGAGCTTTTTAATAAAAAATTCTTTTTTTCCTTGAATAAAATTCTGTAATCCCCATATAGCAAAGCTGTACAGGTTTATTTATTATCACGCTTTAAATTCAAATGATTGTCTGCAAGATTTTGCGGATTGGGAGCAATTTATTATGAGTAAAAAAGAGGATATTCAAAATCCCGATGAAAAGCTGGAACAGGCTTACGATGAAGAAACGGTTTATTCCCTTGAAGAACAGGTAGAAACTTTGACCGAAGAGCTTAGCAAGGCATTGCAAGAAGCTGGTACCAACAAGGATATTGCTCTACGCGCACAAGCAGAATCTGAAAATGTCAGAAGAAGAGCTGAAAGAGAAGTCAGTAATGCCAGTAAATTTGCTTTGGAAAAATTTGCCAGAGAGATTTTGGCTGTGGTTGATAGTCTTGAGAAAGCTCTGGAGCTTCCAGCAGAGGAAAGTTCGCAAAACTCCTTTAGAGAAGGTATTGAACTGACTCATAAATTATTAATAGATACATTGAAGAAATTTTCTATTGAGCAAATCAACCCGGTTGGTGAGCTTTTTGATCCGGCATTACATGAAGCAATGGTTATGCAGGAAAGTGAAGAACATGACCCGAATAGTGTTATGCATGTTATTCAACCAGGCTTTTCACTTAATGGCAGATTGATCAGACCTGCCAGAGTAATAGTTGCCAAAGGTAAATCGCCTGAAATTGACCAAAAGGCTTGAAATTAAATTGTACGCCCCCAATTAACAGGGTAACTGGTTTTAAATTAATTGATTTTCTCTACTAAACTGTTGAGAAAAGTGTTTGGAGAATGAAAATGGGTAAAATTATTGGTATCGATCTTGGCACAACAAATTCCTGTGTCGCGGTTTTAGACGGAAAGGATGCAAGAGTTATTGAAAACTCGGAAGGCGGAAGAACGACACCTTCGATTGTTGCATACACAGAAGATAACGAAATTCTGGTTGGTCAATCAGCCAAGCGTCAGTCTGTTACCAATCCAAAGAATACATTATTTGCTATAAAGCGTTTAATCGGTCGTCAATATAAAGATGATGTGGTACAAAAGGACATCAAGATGGTGCCTTATACCATTGCTGCGGCAGATAATGGAGATGCCTGGGTTGATGTGAAAGGCAAAAAAATTGCGCCACCACAGGTGAGTGCTGAAGTACTGAAAAAGATGAAGAAAACGGCGGAAGACTTTCTGGGTGAAACTATTACCCAGGCAGTTATTACAGTGCCGGCCTATTTCAATGATTCACAACGTCAGGCAACCAAAGATGCTGGTAAGATTGCTGGCCTTGAAGTTAAAAGGATTATCAATGAGCCGACGGCCGCAGCGCTGGCTTATGGTATGGATAAAGGTAAAGGCGACAGAACCATAGCGGTTTACGATCTGGGTGGCGGTACATTTGATATTTCAATAATAGAAATTGCTGATGTAGAAGGTGAGCATACATTCGAAGTTTTGGCGACCAATGGAGATACTTTCCTCGGCGGTGAAGACTTTGATATGCGAGTCATTGAATACCTTGTTGATGAATTCAAAAAAGAAAGTGGTATTGACCTGAACAATGATCCGTTGGCGTTACAACGTTTGAAAGAAGCAGGTGAAAAGGCAAAAGTTGAACTTTCTTCGAGTCAGCAAACTGATGTTAATTTACCATACATTACAGCCGATGCATCTGGCCCTAAACACCTTAATATTAAATTGACCAGAGCTAAACTTGAGTCTTTGGTTGATGATTTGATTTCTCGTTCACTTGAGCCGGTAAAAACAGCTATAAAAGATGCAGGTCTTAACGTTTCAGACATTGATGATGTAATTCTGGTTGGTGGTCAAACTCGTATGCCCAAGGTTCAAGCGACTGTAACAGATTACTTTGGCAAAGAGCCAAGAAAAGATGTTAACCCTGATGAAGCGGTTGCTATTGGCGCAGCTATTCAGGGCGCAGTTTTATCGGGTGATGTTAAAGATGTGCTTTTGCTGGATGTTACGCCATTGTCATTGGGTATTGAAACAATGGGTGGTGTGATGACCAATCTTATTGAGAAAAATACCACCATTCCTACCAAGGCGGCTCAGGTATTTTCTACAGCAGATGATAATCAAACAGCTGTAACAGTACACGTATTGCAAGGTGAGCGTAAAATGGCGAGCCAGAACAAATCGCTGGGTAAATTTGATTTGTCTGATATCCCGCCAGCGCCAAGAGGGATGCCTCAAATCGAAGTTACATTTGATATTGATGCAAATGGTATTTTGAATGTTTCGGCGAAAGACAAAGCAACAGGAAAAGAGCAATCGATTGTAATAAAAGCCTCTTCGGGTTTGTCTGAGGAAGAAATTGAAAATATGGTTCGTGATGCTGAAGCACATGCCGAGGAAGATAAAAAATTCCAGGAGTTGATTGAAGCAAGAAACAAGGCAGATGGCTTGATCCATGCGACCAAAAAGACAATGGAAGATGAAAAAGTAACCTTTGAAGATGGAGAGAAAGAAGCAATCGAATCGGCAATTGCTGATTTGGAAAGCGCAGTAAAAGGTGACGATAAATCTGATATTGAAACTAAAACAGAAGCATTAACAAAAGTTTCACAAAAAATGGCGGAGCGTTTGTATGCTCAGGCTCAAGCGGAAGCTGCTCAAGCACAGCCAGCTGATGGTGGAGATGATGCATCTTCAGATCCAAAAAATGATGATGTGGTTGATGCGGAGTTTGAAGAAGTTAAGGATGACAAGAAATAAGCTTTTCAAGTCGGATATGAATAGTCCAACAAGATAAAGTTTAAAAATGTTGATCGCGCGGTTATGCCGCGCGAATTTGCAATTAAAAGGCTTTAAAACAGCAGAAAATATAAATCGAAATTTTACTCAAGAGATGATAGTGGTAGAAATTTATGTCTAAAAGAGATTATTACGAAGTTCTAGGCATCAACAAAAGTGCGTCAGCCGAAGAAATAAAAAAAGGCTACCGACGCCTTGCTATGAAATATCATCCGGATAGAAATCCTGATTCCAAGGAAGCAGAAGATAAATTCAAGGAAGCAAAAGAAGCCTATGAAGTTTTAAGTAATCCTGAAAAAAGACAGGCATATGATCAATTTGGGCATGCTGGTGTTGATCCGTCACAAGGCGGTTTTGGCGGTGGTCATGGCGCTGAAAGTTTTAGTGATATATTCGGTGATGTCTTTGGCGATATCTTTGGAGGCGGACGAAGAGGCGGTGGTCGACAAAGACAAAGACGTGGCGCCGATCTACAGTACAATCTGGAACTGACTTTGGAAGAAGCTGTATCCGGCATTAAAAAAAGTATCAAAATCCCGACTTATGTTGCTTGTGAAACCTGTGATGGTAGTGGTGCCAAAAAAGGTAGTACATCTTCAACTTGTGCTACTTGTAAAGGTGCAGGACAAGTCAGAATGCAGCAGGGTTTCTTTTCTGTACAACAAACCTGCCCTACCTGTCATGGTCAGGGCTCAGTGATCAAGGATCCTTGTAATAGTTGTCGAGGTGAAGGTAGAGTCAGAAAAGAAAAAACCTTGTCCGTTAAAATTCCTGCTGGTGTTGATACTGGTGACAGAATTCGATTAACCGGTGAAGGAGAAGCTGGGGGACCGGGTTCAGTACCAGGCGATCTTTATGTACAGGTTATAGTCAAGCAACATGAAATTTTTGAAAGAGAAGGTGAAAATCTTTACTGCGAAATGCCCATAGCTTTTGTAACAGCTTGTCTGGGTGGAGAACTGGAAGTTCCAACACTGGAAGGAAAGGTTAAATTAAAAGTTCCTGAAGAAACCCAAACCGGGAGAATGTTCCGTTTACGTGGCAAAGGTATTACGCCAATGAGAGGCGGTCAAAAAGGCGATCTGCTTTGTCGGGTTGTCGTTGAGACCCCTGTGAATTTGAACAAGGAACAAAAGAAAATGTTGCAGGATTTCGAAACCTACCTTTCTGGCAGTAAAAAACAACACTCCCCCAAATCAACCAGTTGGTGGGAAAACGTTAAAAAATTTCTTGGTTAGCGTCATCGAAAGGTTAATTCAACGGAATTATTGCCATTGGATTTTGCACGATAAAGTGCATCAGCTGCTCGTTTAATGATATTTAGACTGTTATCGCCGGAAATAAAATAGGTTACACCAAAGCTGGAAGTAATCGATTTATCCCCAAAAAAAGCGCTTATTTCTATTCTTTTTCTCAACAGTTCGGCAATTTCTTTGGTGGTATTGGATTGCGTGTCCGGAATCAACAAAATAAATTCATCGTCCGACCAACGGGCAACTATGTCAGATTTTCTCACTGAGTGAGAAATTAAAGTCGCAAAAAAAAGAAGGAACTGATTTTTTTCATTGGCAGACAAGGTTTTACTAAGATGTTCAAATTGATCAATTGCACAGAGAATAACTGAAAGACCGGACTGTTTTGTCGATTCAACTTCAATAGCGTATTTTAATATTTCCTTGAACTTGTGTTTATTAAATAGCAGAGTTACCGGATCGATATTCGTTAATTTTTTTAAATCACTGGTATAAGATTTGGTTTTGGATGCTTTTTTAATATCAAGATTATCCGAATCTTTTACAAAAATCTCTTTTTGATAATTTTTAATTTGACTGGAAAGTGCCTGATTTTGAGCTAATAACCTTTTGATAATAAAGGCTAAAACAAAAATTATAATCACTACAATGATGCGCGTTAAGAGAGAACCAAAATCAGGAAAAAAAAGATTGTCCGCAAAAGAAATGTTTTTGTGAAATATAAAATAAGAGATTGTTGAATCTACCAACCAAAAAAGCAGCGAAGTTAACAAGGCGACAAGAAAAAAATCGCGGGTCAACTTGCTGTTTTGTCGATTGTTATTCATTTGTTAACTTTATAGCCGATTTTGCTTTTAGCTGGCGATTGTAAGGGATTCAAAGAAAAAATGTTAGAAAAAATAAGAATTAACAGTGCCCTTTTAATCTCATGCTGAGAAGGTAGGTGCTGTATCAGCCAAAACTTGTAGCTAACTATTTGAAAAACATTGTTTTTCTTTGTAAAGAAAAAAATCAAAAATTTATGAGAAAAATATTTGCACCAAATAGTGCTTTTGGAAATCTTTATCAATATCAAGGTTGATTATTTAAAAGGTTTAAGCGATATTGTCACTAATTTGAATTTCAATAATAAAGACAGTTATGCCACATTTATCAGATGCACTTATCACTGAAAAAAGATCGCTTGATCAGATCCCTCATGCACCCAAAAGAAGTGAGCCTGTCGGGTTTTTGCTAAGGTTATCAAAGGCACTTCATACTTATGGGTTGCCAGCCTATGAATTGGAAAATACCATGAATGGCTGTGCTGAAGCACTAGGTTATGGTATTCAGTGTATGTCGCTTCCAACATCTATCAGCATGACCTTTTTACCACCGGATGGAGTGGCACAAACTTATCTTATCAGAGTTGCACCAGGGGAAGTAAATCTGGAAAAGTTAAAAAACACAACTGCAATTGCTCAAAAGGTAATTGACGGTAGTTTAACGGTAGAAAAAGGAGCTGAGGAGTTAAAAGAGATATCCAGAAATGAATCGATATATTCCAATTGGATAATTACGCTGGCACCTGCTTTTGTATCCGGTGCAATTGCCAGAATTTTTTCAGGTCATATTTACGATATTATCATCGCTATGATGATCGGTGCTGTGGTAGGTTTTCTTGTTGTTGCTTCTCGCTCACGTCCATTGCTGGATCATTTACTACCTTCCATTTGCGCGTTTATGGCATCGTTGATGGCTATTATTATGTCTCAATGGGTTGCTGAGCCCGTAACGGTCTCTATCACAATTATTTCAGGTCTTATTGTTCTGTTTCCAGGATTATCCCTAACTATCGCCATGGCAGAATTGGCTACTCAGAATATGGTGTCTGGTACTGCAAGATTAACTGGAGCGGCAACAGTATTTATTCAATTGGCTTTTGGTACTGCACTAGGATTTGAGGTTGGCAAGTTAATGAACTATGAAATGGTATCTATTGCGGTTCAGACAGTTCCTTTGTGGAGTGTCTGGTTTGCTGCAGCTATTGCATCAGTTGCATTGGTTCCTTTGTTTGAAGCAAGATTTAGAGATGTTGGATGGTTTTTGTTATCTTCTCAAATAGCCTTTACTACAGTCTTTTTTGCCAGTAAATACATGGGGGCTTCGCTTGGCGCTTTTTGTGGCGCTATTGCCGTTGGTTTGCTGGCAAAACTGGTCAGCCGATTCTTCTCTGTACCTGGTGCGATGATCATCATGCCCGGATTTATTATTCTGGTACCTGGTTCAGTCGGTTACAGAAGCATAATGGCTCTGGTTGAAAAAGATATTGTTGGTGGTTTGGAAACGGCCTTCAATGTGGCGGTGATCGGTATTTCTCTGGTTGCCGGATTTTTGATTTCTTCTATGTTACCCTTGCCAAAAGACAGAGCAAGAGATCAGTATTAGATTTTTAAATGACTGAGTAAAAGCTGTTGGGTAAAAGCTGCTCTTAGGTAAAAACCTCTGGGCAGGGTTTTGGTCTGCTTGCCTTTGCTATCTATTGTATTGGTTGTAGCTTTTGCATTTGCTGCTTTTGGTCTGATCTGCAATATCTGACCCATGCGAGCTGTGATCTGATCGACACGACCCAAACTGACCAAATCCATAACAGCTTCCCAATCCCGTTGTAGCATTTGCATTTGATGATTATCAGGATTCCAGTAAAAGGGAGTTGCTATTATTGATTTTGATAAATCTGGGTTTTGAACAATCGGCACCCACAAAACAGCCTTAAGTTTTTGGTAAACCACACTATCTTGCCACAATAACATTTCATTATTGATTAATGGCAAAGTGCAAACAAAGGTAGATTCCTGAACCTTGCCAGATTGATCAATAGGTAATGTTTTAAGTTCTACACCTAAACTTGAAAAGTCCGGCTGCGACAGATTGCCACCATCAGCGCCCAGAAACTGCTCCAGTAATTGACCTTGCCAGCCTTTTTGCGTTTTTAAATTGTCAGGTATTGGCAATTCAAGAAAGCGTGCAACATCGGCAATGGTTTTGCCGGCCAGTTGACCAGATCGTTGCAAAAGTGCAGATAAAGTTTGAGGTTTAGATGGAAGCATTAGGAGATATTTATTTTCATAAGATTGTTATTTTGTCTATTTTAGCAAAACTAAAAAAGAAATTTGCCCAAAAGTTAAAACTATGTTTGAATTGTATCATTAAAAATTTAGATGGTATTTAATCGTGATTGACTCAGAGGGGTTTCGAGCCAATATCGGTATAATTATTTGTAACGATTATGGCAACCTGCTCTGGACACGACGCATCGGACAAAATTCCTGGCAATTTCCACAAGGTGGAGTGGATGCCGGAGAGACACCTGAACAGGCTTTGTTCAGGGAGCTGAAAGAAGAAACAGGTCTGGAAAGGCAAGACGTTAAAATATTGGGCTCGACCAAAAGTTGGCTAAAGTATCGTTTGCCTACTCGATATATCAGACAAGATAGCTATCCTGTGTGCGTTGGACAGAAGCAGAAGTGGTATTTGTTAAGATTAACTGGAAAAGAATCCAGAATTGATTTTAATGTAACCAAGCATCCTGAATTTGACCACTATATGTGGGTTAACTACTGGTATCCGGTCAGGCAGGTCATTTCTTTTAAGCAAACAGTTTATCGGCAAGCATTGGCTGAGCTGTTGCCTTTTATGACTGAATTTCAGTTCAGACAAAAAAAGAAAAAATCAAGACGTCATTTCAGACGAAACAAGCCGGGATAATTTTGGGATAGAAATTCTAATTCTGCTCGAAGCCTAAAAATTATCAGACAAATTAGCAAAAGGGTATTGATTTGGATCTTTGGTTGATCTTTTCACTTTCTGGCGCAATAGCCGGTTTTCTGGCTGGTTTGTTGGGCATTGGTGGCGGTTTTATAGTTGTTCCTGTTTTGCTTTTTGCACTACCACTTGCAGGAATACAGCAGCAATATATTGCTCACATGGCTGTTGGCACATCTTTGCTATGTATTTGTGTTACTTCAATTTCATCTTCTTTTTCACATCACAAACGTCAAGCTGTTGATTGGACTTTATTCTGGTTAATTTCACCTGGTTTGATTATTGGAGCGATAACAGGTTCGGTATTAGCTGGCTATTTATCGGGGTTTTGGTTGGTCATGTTTTTTGTTATTGGCGCATTTTTAACAGCAATCTACCTGCTTTCCGATTATCAACCTGCACCACATCAATCATCAAAATCTGCTGTTTTTGTCAGTTACGGTGGTTTTACCGGATTGGTTTCAGCTTTGATTGGTATAGGCGGTGGCTCGGTTTTGGTTCCTTTCCTGGTTTATCAGGGCAAGCAGATGGTGAAGGCTGTCGGCACAGCTGCCGCTTGTGGTTTTCCTATCGCCCTTTTTAGTGCAGCTGGTTATGCCGTTGCCGGTTGGAAACAAACAGGAGATATGGCATATTCGACAGGATATTTATATTGGCCTGCTTTTTTGGGTATCGTGGTTTTCTCCATGTTAACAGCACCGCTTGGCGCAAAATTAGCCCACTGGCTTCCTGAAAAAAAGTTGAAGCAAATATTTGCCATTTTTTTATTGTTCACTGGAAGCCAAATTCTGTATAGTTACTGGCAATAAAATTCAATAGCAAAAAGGCTATTTTAATTCATAAAATTTAAAGGTTTGTTTTTATGGAATTACCTGTTTTCGATCCGGTTATTTTTAAAATTTGGGGTCCCATTGCAATAAACTGGTATGGCTTAATGTATCTGCTCGGTTTTGTTGGTGCCTGGTATATGGGCAGATCACGATGTCGTCAGCCTGGTAGCGCATTCACCGAAGAACAAATGAGTGATTTTCTGTTTTACGCATTTCTCGGCGTTGTTTTAGGTGGCCGCATTGGCTATGTTTTCTTCTATCAATTTGATCGGTTTTTGGCAGAGCCCGCTTATCTCATTCGTATTTGGGAAGGCGGCATGTCTTTTCATGGTGGCTTTTTAGGTGTTGCCGCATCCTGTTGGTACTATGGCCGAATGACTGGAAAAGGATTTTTCACAGTAGCAGATTTTTTTGTGCCAATGGTGCCAATCGGATTGTTTACTGGACGAGTCGGTAATTTTATAAATGGCGAGCTTTGGGGAAGAGTAACCGATTTGCAATCAACGCCATGGGCAATGATTTTTCCATCGGATCCACTAAGAGCGCTGCGCCATCCATCCATGTTGTACGAAGCCTTTTTTGAAGGTATCGTTCTGTTTATTATGT
>JAOUOC010000207.1 GCA_029880585.1 Gammaproteobacteria bacterium | reverse complement strand
ACCCTATGATACCCAAGATGATGAAGCAGATGCACAAAGGGCTTTGGACTTCATTCAGCCATCCAGACGATTAACCATCAATATTCAATCTGGCTCAGATGGATTACATAACAGTGTAATGCAAGCTTTTCAAGATGAAGGCTCAATTCTAAATAATATTAAACCTTCGGAGAATCAAATTGACTTTAACAAAGGTAATATTAAAGCAAGACAACGTATGGTTGCCCAATATGCTATTGCCGGCTTGGTTGGAGGACTGGTTTTGGGAACAGATCATTCTGCTGAAAATATTACCGGCTTTTTCACCAAATGGGGTGATGGCGCCTGCGATTTAATTCCATTGTTTGGTTTAAATAAACGTCAGGTCCGACAAATTGCCAAACATCTTGGCGCACCTGATAATCTTGTTAATAAAGCACCAACAGCAGATCTGGAATCTTTGGCTCCAGGCAAAACCGATGAATCTGCATTAGGCCTGTCTTATGAGCAAATTGATGACTTTCTGGAAGGCAAACCTGTTGAACAAGAAGTTGAAAATAAACTGATAGCCATATACAACAAAACCAATCACAAACGGCAAGCGATCCCCACCATTTATGATTGATTTAATGCTGATATCTTGTTAGTTTTTTTAATTAACTCGTCTTGCGATCGGATTTTGATCTTTTACGGTCGGTTTTCTTTTTACCTTTCCTGTTCTCTGACTTATTAGCCGGCTTTCCATTATTAGATTTTTTAAGCTTATTAATATCAAAATCAGAGGCTTTGGTGATATTCATTGCTTTGCCACAGACCCTCACTTTTTTAAGATGAGAGAGTACGGCTTTTGGCATGTCATCGGGTAAATCAACTGTCGTAAAATCATCATGAATAGTGATGTGGCCAATATATTTGCTCTCAATATCAACTTCGTTAGATATAGCGCCAACTACATTAGCAGGCTTCACACCATCATAGTACCCAGTCATAATGACAAACCTTTGCATTTTAATATCAGGGTGTTCAGGCAATGCTTCTGCATTGGGACTAAAGGTTCGGGTGGTATTTTTACGACCTTCTCTTTTCCGTGAACCATCACCAGATTTAAAATCTCTTTTATTTTGTCTTTCTTTTTTGTTTTTGCTTTCCCTTGAATCAGAAGACTTATCTTCAAGAACCAAATCCTCTAACAAAAGCGGTGAATTCTCATGTCCAAGACTGGCCAGCGCTGCAGCGATTTGAATACCAGCCTGATTGGTTTCATATTGATAATCCTGCAGAATTTCCAGATAAGGTTGCAAGTTTCCTGAATCAATTCTTTCAGTAATTTTAAGTTTAAAGTTTTCTATACGCTGATCATTAATTTCCTTGGCAGAAGGCAAACCAATACGTTCAACCTTTTGTTTGGTTACTTTTTCAATTAACGACAACATTCTTTTTTCACGCGGCGTTACAAACAAAATCGCGGTGCCCGCTTTTCCGGCTCGGCCTGTTCTGCCAATACGATGCACATAGGATTCAACATCCTGCGTAATGTCATAATTTATAACATGTGAAATTCGAGTTACATCCAATCCTCTGGCGGCCACGTCAGTAGCGACCAAAATATCCAGTTTGCCTTTCTTCAGCCTGTCAATTGTGCTCTCTCGAGCCGATTGTTGCATATCGCCGTTAATCGCAGCCGTCGTATAGCCTCTTGCTAATAGCTTATCGGTCAAATCCTGCGAGCTTGTTTTAGTGCGAACAAAAATGATAACGCCATCGGTTTCCTCAACTTCAAGCAATCTGGTTAAGGCATCAAGTTTATGATGATTGGTAACAGTTATGTACTGCTGTTTTATTGTCGTTGCAGTGGATGTTTTGCTTTTTATTTTGATCTCTTCAGGTGACTCAAGAAATTTGTCAGCAACACGTCTTATTTCTCGCGGCATAGTGGCTGAAAACAATGCAACCTGCTTCTTTTCCGGGGTCTTTTCAAGTATCCATTCTATGTCCTCAATAAACCCCATTCTTAACATCTCGTCAGCTTCATCAAGTACCAACATTTTCATAGCATCCCAACTAATTTTGCCACGACGCATATGATCCATAATTCTGCCGGGTGTTCCAACTATCACTTGCGGCCCTCTTTTTAACTGGGCTAATTGCTGCCCCATCGATTGGCCACCATATATAGGCAAACTCTGAAAACCGTCAATATACTTTGAATAGCTTTTAAATGCTTCAGCAACCTGAATGGCTAGTTCTCTGGTTGGGGTCAAAACTAAAGCCTGAGGCTGCTTTAAACTGGTATCTATTTTTTCCAGCAAAGGTAACGCAAATGCCGCAGTTTTACCTGTCCCGGTTTGCGCCTGGCCAATAATATCCTTACCAGATGAAAGAACCGGAATAGCAATTTGTTGAATAGGAGATGGCTTTTCATAGCCAAGCTCATTAAGCACTCGTAAGAGTGGTTGAATTAAACCCAAATCAGCAAAATTGAGTGTTTCCTCAACAGCCGATGAATCAGATAAAGACATTAAATTTTCCGAGCAGAGCAACGTCTGCAGTTAAAGAAAAAGCTCAAATCTGATTTAAGCAGACTTGAGCATAAAAATAATCAGACTATCAAATGATAGTATACAAACTAGATGAAAGCTTCCTGATCAGCTCCCTCTTTCTCAATTTCAGGAGGCATCAGATCTTCTTTCGACACGCCCAATGCCAATGTCACATTACTGGCCACATAAATTGATGAGTATGTACCCACAATCACACCAGTAAGCAATGCAGTAGCAAAGCCATGAATTGAAGCACCGCCAAGAATAAACAAGGCTATTAATACCTCAAGCGTTGTAAATGAGGTCATTATGGTTCTGGCCAGCGTTTGATTAATTGACAAGTTGATGACTTCAACAGGCTCCTGTTTTCTTAACCGTAAGAAATTCTCACGAATACGGTCAAACACCACAATAGTATCATTAAGCGAGTAACCAATTACTGCCAGAACTGCAGCCAAAACTGTCAAATCAAATTCCATCTGGATCAGCGCAAAAAAACCGATAGTAATCAAAACATCATGCGCCAAAGCCGCTACGGAACCTAATGCAAATTTCCATTCAAATCTGAGAGAGACGTAAATCAGAATAAAAATCAATGCCACCAAAATAGCCAAACCACCTTGTTGGGTGAGCTCATCACCTACACTGGAACCTACAAACTCTGTTCGCTGTAATTCGACTTTTGTACTGCTTGATTCCTGCAATAAAACCAGTATTTCATTACCAATTTTATCTGCTTCTTTTCCCGCATCAGGATTTTTATCAGGCGCGAGGCGGATAATAATATCTCGTGACGTACCAAAGTTTTGCACAACGACTTTTTCATAGCCAGAAGAAGCAAGCAAATCCCTGATTTCATTGATATTAGCCTCTTCTGAATAACTTACCTGAACCAGAGTTCCACCTGTAAAGTCCAGCCCCCAATTGATCCCTTTGGTTGCTATCATAAAAATCGAAGCCAGAATCAAACAACCTGAAAAAATGGTTGCAACTAATCTGTACTTAAAAAAATCGATATTAAATTTAGATTTAAATAATCCCATAAATCACCTATATGGAAATTTTCTTGATGGACTTGCCACCATAGATCAAATTAATGATTGCTCGACTACCAACTATGGCAGTAAACATGGATGTCAATATTCCGATAAATAACGTCACAGCAAAACCGGCAACCGGACCAGTTCCAACTCCAAACAAAACCAGAGCCGCTATAAGGGTTGTAACATTGGCATCAGCAATGGTTGAAAATGCCTTGTCGTAACCGTTATGAATGGCTTGCGCGGGATTGACGCCTTCTTTTAACTCTTCTTTAATACGTTCAAATATCAGAACATTGGCATCAACTGCCATACCAACCGTCAGAAGAATACCAGCAATGCCTGGCAAGGTAAGAGTTGCTCCGGGAACCAGTGACATAATCATGATGATAAAAATCAGATTGGAAACCAATGCCAGATTAGCTACCAGCCCAAACACACGGTAAAAGACCAACATAAACAATAACACCGCAATAAAACCGGCCATGATAGAAGTTTTACCCATATCAATATTCTGTTGACCCAGACTTGGACCCACCGTTCTTTCTTCAACAATATAAATTGGTGCTATTAATGAACCCGAACGTAAAACAAGAGCCAGATCTCTGGCTTCGGTCGGCAAAAAACGTCCGGTTATTCTGAAGCGACTACCCAAAGGACTGTTAATATTTGGTGCGCTCACAACCTTTTTGATAATTTCGGTATCAACAAGTACAGATTTACCATCAACCTGTTTATAAATCCCTCTTGACTCAATCAGCACAATAGCCATTGGTCTGCCAACATTCTTGTTAGTAACTGCCAACATTTTACCGCCGCCTTCGCCGTCCAGTACAACATTGATCTGAGGCATACCTCTTTCATCATAACCGACAGAAGCATCTGTGAGGTGGGAACCATCAACAATTACCGCATTTTTAACAGCCCAAAAGCCACGGCCATCTTCTTCAATTAATTCCGAGCCAATCGGCGCTCTGCTCGCATTCATGCCAGCAGATTCATCAACCAATCTGAATTGCAAAATTGCAGTTTTTCCCAAAATTTCCTTAGCACGAGTTGAATCCTGAATGCCAGGCAATTGTACTAATATTCTATCAGAACCTTGCTGCTGAATAACCGGTTCTGCAACACCCAATTCATTGATACGATTTCTTAATGTCGCGATATTCTGCTTGATTGCATAATCTTTAATTTCGATCAGTTTTGTCTGAGTAATGG
>JAOUOC010000001.1 GCA_029880585.1 Gammaproteobacteria bacterium | reverse complement strand
CGCAGTTGACCAGCATTTATTCGGCGCTTTGTGCTGATCAGGTTTTCTTCAATTCCAATTACAACAAGCAGACATTTATTCAGGGTATGAAACAGCTATTTAAAAAATTACCGGATAAATTTCCTGAAGCACTGGTTTCTAATATATTTGATAAGAGTGCTGTGTTGCCAGTACCAATTGAGTGTAATCAGTCAAAATTACAAGATAATATGATTGATTTTTCTGCTTCAAAGAAACGCTTTACCAGTGAGCCAGTGAAAATAGTATGGAATCATCGCTGGGAATATGACAAGCAACCTGATGTACTATTTGATGCGCTTGAAAATTTAAAAAGTCAGGGAGTTGAGTTTAAATTAAGTGTTTTGGGGCAATCTTTCAGGCAAGTCCCTGACTGTTTTGAAAAGGCTGAAAAAACGTTTAAAAATGAAATTTTACATTGGGGTTTTCAATCAAGAGAAGATTATTATCGAATATTATTTGAAAGCGATGTGGTAATATCTACTGCACTGCATGATTTTCAGGGGTTAAGCTTACAAGAAGCAATTTGTGCTGGGTGTATTCCTGTTGCTCCTGATCGGGTGGCGTATCCTGAATATCTTAATAGGGAAAATATGTACCAGCTCAGTAATGACAGGGGTTCAGAGGCTGCATTATTATCATCAAAGTTGACTGAGTTGATCAAAAATCCTGAATCAAGCAAAAGACTTATTCCAGATTTAACTGTCTATTCTACAGAGGTTTTGCTCCCTCAATATCGACAAGTTATCGAAAAATTTATAGAATGATCATTGCGGTTGACTGATTACCAGCCTGTTTTTTGCAAAAAACATAGATAAAACGATCAATATACCAATTTATAAATTCAAAACAGGTATTATATTGTCAGCTGTCAGGGGGACTTTTATGTCGACATTTATAGGACGTATGGAAGAAAAAAAAATTATTAAACCGGTTTTGGATACACATTGTTATCAATGCTCAAGTATCACGAAATGGGATTTGTATCGGGAAACCAATTGGATGTCTGTTCTGGGTATCAAGTTTATTCCCATTGGACACAAGTATTATCTCAGCTGTCAAAATTGTCATGATGAATTTAAATTGAAATCTGAATTTGTCGCTTTCCTGAAATCCTCTTCTGATAACAATGAGTCTACAGAAAAAATTCGCCGAGAATTGATTAATGAGCTTGAAGATAACCAGCTTTCCAGTAAAACTGAAAAACAACTGGCTTATATTCAATCTTTAAGAACAATTAAGAAGTAAAAAGAAGATATTTGATTGTTCTTCTCAACTTTTGTCTCAGATCAGCCTGATTCAAGTCTTTTCACATAAACAAATCACTAACTTTTTATACGAAATAAGGTACAATTCGCATCCTTTGTTTTTTTGAACCATTAATGGGTTATGTCGTACACACAGTTTATTCGAAATTTTTCCATCATCGCTCATATTGATCATGGTAAATCCACCTTGTCTGATCGACTGATTCAGGTCTGTGGCGGCTTGACTGATCGTGAAATGTCCGAGCAGGTTCTCGATTCTATGGATTTGGAAAGAGAGCGCGGGATCACAATCAAGGCACAAAGCGTGACGCTGAACTATACAGCCAAAGACGGTAATACTTATCAGTTAAACTTTATTGACACACCTGGTCATGTGGATTTTTCATATGAGGTTTCTCGTTCCCTCGCGGCCTGTGAAGGTGCCTTGCTGGTTGTCGATGCCGGACAAGGAGTTGAAGCTCAAACCCTTGCAAACTGTTACACGGCCATTGATCAGGATTTGGAAGTTATTCCGGTGCTAAACAAGATTGATTTACCACAGGCAGAGCCGGAAAGAGTCGCGCAGGAAATTGAAGATATTATTGGTCTTGAAGCCATGGATGCGGTTAAATGTAGTGCAAAAACAGGTGTTGGTATTGATGAACTGCTGGAAGAACTGGTTGCAAAAGTTCCGCCTCCAGTTGGTGATTCTGATGCACCATTACAGGCATTGATTATCGATTCCTGGTTTGATAATTATTTGGGTGTTGTCTCTCTGGTGCGAGTTGTTCAGGGAACCTTGAAAAAGGGAGACAAGATGCAGGTGATGTCTACGGGTAAAGCGCATCTGGTTGACCATGTTGGGATTTTTACACCAAAAAGACATGATTTGGATGTACTGAAAGCGGGCGAAGTGGGTTATGTTATTGCTGGAATAAAAGAAATATTAGGCGCACCAGTAGGTGATACTCTGACATTAGCCAAAACACCGGCAAGTTCTCAATTACCAGGATTTAAAAAAGTTAAACCACAGGTTTATGCTGGGCTGTTTCCTGTATCATCCGATGATTATGAAGCATTCAGAGATGCCTTGACAAAATTAAGTCTTAATGATGCATCTTTATTTTTTGAACCGGAAAACTCCTCGGCTCTCGGTTTTGGATTTCGTTGTGGTTTCCTCGGTATGTTGCATATGGAAATTGTTCAGGAGCGGCTGGAGAGAGAATATGATCTGGATTTGATCACTACTGCGCCAACAGTTGTTTTTGAAGTGATTACCAACAAAGGTGAGACTATCTATGTGGACAATCCATCCAAATTACCGGAAGTTGGTGATATTGGTGAAATGCGAGAGCCAATAGTTGAAGCTAATATTTTATTGCCGCAGGATCATCTGGGCAGCGTGATTACCTTGTGTGTTGAAAAACGTGGTGTGCAAACCAAAATGGAGTACGTCGGTTCTCAAGTAGCATTAGCATATCACTTACCAATGAATGAAGTTGTTCTGGACTTTTTTGACCGACTGAAATCAGTCAGTCGAGGTTACGCTTCTCTGGAATATAATTTTAAACATTTTCAGCAAGCTGACCTGATTAAACTGGATATTTTAATCAATGGCGATAAGGTTGATGCATTGGCTATAATTGTTCACCGGGATCAAGCTCAGTATCGCGGCAGGCAATTAGTCGAAAAAATGCGAGAACTTATTCCCAGACAAATGTTCGAAGTGGCTATTCAGGCAGCTATTGGTGGACATATTGTCGCAAGATCCACCGTCAAGGCTTTGCGTAAAAATGTAACAGCTAAATGTTATGGTGGTGATATGACACGTAAAAGAAAGTTGCTTGAAAAGCAAAAAGCAGGTAAAAAGCGTATGAAAAAGGTAGGAAGAGTTGATATTCCTCAAGATGCTTTTCTGGCGGTTTTGCAGGTTGGTAAAGATTGAGAATTGTTGGTACACAAATAATAAAATGAATATGGTGTTAAAAGAACAGGGTTTATTATGAGTAATGATTACGGTTTGATTTTGGTAATATTGACAGTAGTGAGTGGCATTATTTGGCTGGTTGATGCACTGACAGCTGGAAAAACAAGAAAAGCAGCAATACAAAAACTTCTTGAGCAAGAGCCAGATGCATCTGAGGATGTGATAAACAGTGTGGCTCAGGAACCAATTCATGTAGATTATGCCAAGTCATTTTTTCCAATTTTGCTTTTTATTATCGTATTAAGATCATTTCTGTACGAACCTTTTCAGATACCTTCCGGTTCAATGAAACCCGGGTTGGTTGAAGGTGATTTTATTTTAGTCAATAAGTACCGTTACGGACTAAGGTGGCCTGTTACATCTAAAAAGTTTATAGAAATGGAATCTCCTAAAAGAGGTGATATAGCTGTTTTCAGAGCCCCTGATACTGGCGAAGATTACATAAAGAGAGTTATTGGTTTGCCTGGCGATACAGTGGTTTACACCCTTAATAAGCAGCTTGTTATTATCCCTCAGTGTGCCGATGAAGGTGGAGAGGGTTGCCAGGCACGATTAACAATTAATAAAGACAAGGTTCCAGGGGGCGGCTTTGTTGACTCAAGGGGAAGTTACCCACTGGATATTTTTGATGAGTCCATAGAAGGCGCTGAATATCAAATTTTGAATAATTCAAATCTAACTGAAAGAGATAAAGGGTTTCATCAGGACCAGGTATTTCTGGTGCCGCAAGGTCAGTATTTTGTGATGGGAGATAATCGGGATAATAGTCTTGATAGTCGTTATTGGAAAACAACGCATTTTGTCCCGGAAGAAAATCTGGTTGGACAGGCAGTTGCAATCTGGATGCACCTTGATTTTGGATTTGATGGTAAATGGTATAGCTGGATACCGACTGATATAGATTTTAGTCGCGCTGGCGAACTTAATTAATTTGTGAAATAGCTTGTACTATGAATAATTGCTTGTGTTATGATTTTATGCACAAATAATAGGAGGATAGCATGAAGAAATATCAAGCTGGCGCATCAACGTGGACAACAATGACTTTTGTTTTAATGTTGATATTCTTTTCTATAATTACCTTCAAAGTAAGTCTTATTTATCTGGATCATGGCATTATTAAAAAATCCATGCAGGAAATTGTAAATCAAAGAAATTTTGAGTCAATGTCATTGGAAGAAATCATGTCCAGTATGGATAAAAGAATGATTATTGATAACATCAGAGGTTTTGATAAAAAGGCATTTCAGGTTAAACGGACTGATAAAGGTGAAAAATATATTATTATTGAATATGACAAAGTAGAATCTCTATTTGGCGATATATCCATTATTGTCAAATTTAAAGAAGACATAAAAAAGCATAAGTAAACAATCATATGCCTTTGGACAATCCTCTTAAACGTTTACAGAAAGCAATTCACTATAGCTTTAACAACGAAGAGCTTCTAAAGCAAGCTTTGACGCACCGTTCTGCGGATTCTGAACATAATGAAAGATTGGAATTTCTGGGAGATGCAATTTTAGGTGCTATTATTGCCCATGAGTTATTTCAAAGACTTCCAAAGGCTGATGAAGGCCAGCTCAGTCGCTTGAGAGCGTATTTAGTAAAGGAAAAGGCATTGTTCGAAATGGCGCAAAAACTGGAGCTGGGAGATTATCTTTACCTTGGTGGTGGAGAATTGAAAAGTGGTGGCTTTAGAAGAGCTTCTATTCTTTCTGATGCATACGAAGCGATGATTGCTGCCGTTTATCTGGATAGTGATTTCGAAACTGTCCGACAATTCGTGCTAAAACTATACAGTGACAAATTATCAGGTTTGTCACTGGATATGGCGAAAAAAGATCCTAAAACCCGTTTACAGGAATGGCTGCAAGCCAGAAATATTGATACACCAGAATACAAGATTGTGCGTTCGAGCGGAAAGGAGCATGCCAAGATTTATTGGGTGGCCTGTCATATTAACCACTATGATATAAATATTGAAGGACAGGGCACCAGTCGACGTAAAGCAGAGCAGGCTGCAGCTGGTCTGGTTCTGGAGAAACTACAGAATGTCAAATAAGCCAGACACTTTTTGCGGTTTTGTAGCTTTTATTGGTCGTCCCAATGTTGGTAAATCAACTTTACTCAATGCGCTATTGGGACACAAACTCAGCATCACTTCACGCAAGCCGCAAACAACCAGACATCGTATTTTGGGTATTGATACCGTTGAGCAAGCCCAGATGATATACGTTGATACACCAGGTATTCACAAAAAAGAACCAAGAGCAATTAACAGATTGATGAATAGAGCAGCCTCCAGCTCAATTAACGAAGTTGATTTGGTCGTCTTTCTGATCGAAGCAGGAAAATGGACGGAAGATGATGAGTTGACGCTGGAAAAAATAAAAATAGCAGCAAAACCAACTATCATCTTTGTTAATAAGGCGGATACCATCAAAGATAAATCGGCGTTACTTCCTCAATTACAATTTTTAGCAGGACAGTATGATTTTAAGCATGTTATTCCCGGTTCAGCATTAAAAAATAGTCAGGTTGATGAATTAAAAAATATTCTTTTGAAATCAATACCAAAAGGTGATTTTGTCTTTCCTGAAGATTATTATACTGATCGTACTGAGCGTTTTTTGGCAGCTGAAATTATCCGTGAAAAACTGATCAGGCAATTAGGTGATGAATTACCTTATTCGATTACAGTGCAAATTGAACAATTTAAAACTGATGAAAAAGGTTTATTACACATTAATGGTTTGATTCTGGTGGAACGTAGTAGTCAAAAATCAATTGTTATAGGAAAAGGCGGTCAGCGACTCAAAAAAGTAGGCACTGAGGCCAGACTGGATATGAAAAAACTGTTTGATAGCAAAGTTTTTCTGGAATTGTGGGTGAAGGTCAAGGATGGTTGGGCAGATGATGAGCGTGCTCTCCGTTCTCTGGGTTTTGATGAGCATAGTAATTTGACTTAGCTGGCTATGAATAATCAGCGACAACAGACATTAGCTTATGTATTACATTCAAGAGCTTATCAGGAATCCAGCGTTATCTATAGCCTGTTTTCTGAAAATGTAGGACGTTTTTCTGTTGTTGCCAAAGGTATAAAAGGCAAACGCTCTCAGGCAAAAAAGGCGGTTCTGCAACCATTTAATCAATTGCTGGTGGAATATTCAGGCAAAAGCGATTTAAAAACATTGATCAACTGTGAAGCTAATCATGAAGCTGACAGTCAGTTGGGATTTCAGTTAAAAAATGATGCCCTGATTTGTGGTTATTATGCCAACGAGCTGTTAATCAGGTGTTTGCCAGAATATCATGAGTTTTCTTTGTTATTTATTGCCTACCATAATCTATTGAAAAGTTTGTCCCTGGTTTCCGAATTTGGATCTGCCTTGAGAACTTTTGAAGTTGCTTTGTTAACGACTATTGGAATTGCACCTGACTGGTTTGAAGATATAGAGCAGAAACCTATTAATCCATCTGCTCATTACACCTATCAGACAGAAACGGGATTTGTTTGTGTCAGTTCTGAACCTCCACCTGAGAACAGTTATTCGGGACAGGCAATACTATCACTTGGGACTGGTGAGCATTTTCCTGAATATGCTAGAATGAGCCAGAAAATAACATCAAGGCTGCTGGCTGATGTTTTGGGTGAAAAACCTTTGGCCAGCCGGAAATTGTGGCTTGATTTGCATCAGTTAGATGTTTGATATCAGGTGAACAGAACCATATGAAAAACTATGTCATAAATATACTGCAAAAGACATCAACAAAAGTAAGGTAAGATGATGAGCCAATTTAACCCTATTCTTCTGGGCGTCAATATAGATCATGTGGCGACTATCAGGCAGGCAAGAGGTGTTGATTATCCTCAGGTTGTTCAGGCTGCATTGGTTGCAGAACAAGCTGGCGCCGACGGTATAACAATCCATTTGAGAGAAGATCGAAGACACATTCAGGATCGGGATGTTGAATTAGTCAGGGAAACTATTCAATCTCGTTTGAATTTTGAAATGGCGGCGACCGATGAAATGATTGCAATAGCCAAAAAAATCAAACCTGAATACGTCTGTCTGGTACCGGAAAAACGTGAGGAATTAACGACAGAAGGTGGACTGGATGTTGTTGAAAATGAAGAAAAAATAAAGCGAGCCTGTCAGCAGTTGGGTGAACATGGGATTAAAGTCTCTTTGTTTATCGATCCGCAACAGCAGCAAGTGGATGCAGCAAAAAGAACCGGGGCTGAATTAATTGAAATTCATACTGGCCAATACGCCGATGCCGAAAGCGAACATGAACGACATGGGTTTTACCGCCAAATTTGTGAAAGCGCCAATTATGCTCATGATCTTGGGTTGATAGTTAATGCCGGGCATGGTTTGCATTACCATAATGTTACCCCCATTGCTGCCATTGAAGTTATACATGAACTAAATATTGGTCATTCAATAATTGCCAGAGCGGTATTTAGTGGGCTTGCAAAAGCTGTTGCTGATATGAAATCGATTATGGTTGAAGCCAGAAGATGAGTATTTACGGGATCGGCGTTGATATTTGTGAAATAAAGCGGGTTGAAAAGATCTACCTCAAACATGGACAATCATTTATTAACAAACTGTTGAACGCGTCTGAGCAAAAGCAAATGTATGACAAAAAATCCCCATCAAGATTTTTAGCCAAGCGGTTTGCTGCAAAAGAAGCCTTTGCCAAGGCATTGGGAACGGGTGTTGCACAGGGCGTCACATTACCAGACATTGAGATATGTCATAATCATTTGGGAAAACCGGAATTAAAGTTACATGGCAAGACAGATAAAATGGTTAAAGCGCTTGGAGAATATCGTTTGCATTTAAGTGTAAGTGATGAAAAGTTTTATGCAGTTGCTCAGGTGGTAATTGAATTGGCTTAATGGAATGATTCTGGCTATTGATAACTTGCTGGGCTAAAATGATTAAATTCTTTTAATTCAAATTGTTATAAAAAATAAAATACTGTTTTTTAACAGAACTGTCTGTTTAAGAATTGCCGTTAGAAGGGGTGTCGTTATTAATACAATTTTTTCTCAATCCTCTCTCAATTCAACACGTCTTCTTATTGCCGTGACGTTATCAATTGCATTAATGTTAATTGACAATAGCCAACAAACTTTAAAAGGACTTCGAACCACAATGGGTGCACTTGTTACGCCTATTATTTATCTTGCGGATATTCCGGGAGATTTCTTCTCATGGAGTGGTGAAAACTTTATGAGTCGCGCCAAATTAAGAGAAGAGAACAATAAACTAAAAACCGAGGCTATGGTGTTAAGAGCTCAAATGCTGAAATATGTTGCTCTTGAAACTGAAAATGCAAGATTGAGAAAATTGCTCAGAAGTGAGCGAAATCCTCTGGAAAAAAGACTGGTTGCAGAGATTATTCAAATTGACAGTGACCCGTTTAGTCGCAAATTCATGATCAATAAAGGCAGTATCAATGATGTCTATATTGGCCAGGTTGTTATTGATTCATACGGCATCATAGGTCAAGTGGCCGAGGTTGGGTTATTAAATTCAAGAGTAATTATGCTGACTGATGCCGCTCATGCAATTCCTGTTAAAGTTGCCAGAAATGGAAACAGGATGATTGCTTATGGTACAGGGAAAAATGATTCTTTATTGTTACCCTTTGTCCCTGACACAACTGATATTAAAACAGGTGATTTATTGCTGACATCAGGATTGGGTAGAAGATTCAAGTCAGGCTATCCTGTTGCAACGGTAACTTCTGTTGAGCGTATTTCAGGCCAAGCTTTTTCAAGAATTACTGCCAGTCCGATTGCAAAACTTGATCAAACAGCATCTGTTCTAATTGTTTGGTCAGAAGATGATGTGGAGAAAGAATAGTGAAGAGCCTCAATACTCGACATCAAGGACTTTCCGTCATTATTTTATCTTTTGCAATCGCCATGTTGATAGACACTATGCCCTGGCCAGACGGCCTGTCGCTGTTCAAGCCGGATGTTGTTGCTTTGGTTTTGATTTACTGGGTAATGGCCATGCCAGAGCGTTTTGGCGTGTTTACTGGTTGGATTATTGGATTGTTTGTTGATGTATTGGACGGTACCTTGTTTGGCATTAATGCTTTGGCACTATCGGTGACAGCTTATCTGACAGCGATGATCTGTTACAGAATCAGAGTTTATCCCAAATGGAAGCAAGCGTTTAATGTTGCTGTGCTGGTTGGATTGAATAGGTTAATCGTAATGAATTTGTCAGGTTTGATCCAACCGGTACAGGTGAATTTTACCTACTGGTTGCCTTTGCTTGGAAGTGCAATTTTGTGGCCCTGGTTATATATTTTACTTAGGGATGTCAGAAGACGTTTTTGCTGATTTTTGAATCAGGCTTAAATCATATGAGGTTGCAGCTTTTGTTTGGCTGAGCTGTTTTATACGGGAGTACAATGAAAGAAGAAATATTAATTAATAATTCTCCTCAGGAATGTCGTGCTGCAATTGTTGAAAATGGGATGTTGCAGGAGCTATTTATTGAGCGGTCATCAGCCAGAGGCCTCGTTGGCAATATTTATCGTGGTAAGGTGATGCGGGTTTTGCCTGGAATGCAGGCTGCCTTTATTGATATTGGTCGTGAGCGCTCTGCATTTTTACATGCTGAAGAAATAGCAACCATCAATGATGCTGAAGATATAGAAAATATTTCAAGACCGGATATTAATGAACTACTTCATGTGGGCCAAGCCATTACTGTACAGGTCATCAAGGATGAATTAGGCACCAAAGGAGCAAGATTGACTACAAACCTGACTATTCCATCAAGATATCTCGTTCTTATGCCTGATAATTCACATATTGGCATTTCACAACGAATTGAAGATGAAAAAGAAAGGCAACGGCTAAAAGATATTCTTATAGAAGAACAGAAAAAAGCCAACGGTTTTGGCTATATAGTCAGAACTGTCGCGGAAGGTGTTGATGAAGAATCAATATTAAGAGACGCAACTTTTCTGGAAAAAATCTGGCAAGCCATTCAACAAAATATAAGAGCTTGCAAAGCGCCGTGTCTGGTTCATGAAGATCTGGATTTGGTGTTAAGATTAATCAGAGATTCGGTACCATTTGGTATTGAAAAAATTCTGATTGATTCAGCTTCTGTTCATCAGCGTTTGCTAGGCTTTGTTGAAGAGTTTATTCCTCAGTTGAAATCTCACATTGAGCTTTATAAGGGACAAAGGCCATTGTTTGATGTTTACAATTTAGAGGAAGACATTGAGAGGGCTTTAAGTCGTAAAGTGCAGCTTAAATCTGGTGGTTATTTAGTCATTGAGCAAACTGAAGCCATGGTGACCATAGATGTTAATACCGGTTCATTTGTAGGTTATAGGAATCTTGAAGATACTATATTCAAGACTAACCTTGAAGCGGCTACCGCATTATCACGACAACTCAGATTAAGAAATTTGGGAGGTATGGTCATTATTGACTTCATTGATATGAAAGAGGAAGAGCATAAGCGGCAAGTTTTGAGAGCTTTGGAAAAAGCATTGGAAAGAGATCATGCAAAGACACACATCTCGGAAGTTTCTTCTCTAGGGCTTGTGCAGATGACGCGAAAAAGAAATAGTGAAAGCCTTGAACATATCCTCTGCGAGGCTTGTCCAACTTGTGACAGCAAGGGAAGTGTAAAGACATCTCAGACAATATGCTATGAAATTTTCAGAGAGCTTTATCGCTCATCAAAAGCTTATGAAGCACAGCAGTATCTTGTTCTTGCAAATCAGGAAGTTGTCGATCGAATGTTAGATGAAGAAGCCTCTTATTTGGCTGAAGTTGAAGCAATGATTGATAAACCTGTGAGATTTCAGGTTGAGAGAATGTACACGCAAGAGCAGTATGATGTGGTTTTGATGTAACTGTTCAGTGAAATAATCCATTTTATAGAGTATAAAAACAAGATGAATTCTGACGTGAGGCAGATAGCAACTAAAGTTTTTGTTTATACCATCAATAAGCTATGGTTGCTTTTGGCTACGTCAATTATTTTGCTGGCCGTTATCCTCACTTTTTTAAAGAATTTCCTTCCTCATATAAATGATTATCGAGTTGATATAGAAGAATGGATTGAGGAAACCTACAATTTCGATGTTTCAACCTCTGAAATTACTGCTCAATGGCTGGAACAAGGACCAATTTTTTATATTAAGGATGTGGTAATAAAAATTGAAGGTGATAAAGACGATTTTATAGCAATGGATTCATTCACTCTGCATATTAATATTTATAAAAGTGTGTTGCTTGGCAGAGTGGTAACCGAAGAGATCTATCTGAAAGGTTCTAAAATTAATCTGTTGATTGATAGGAATCTGGGGTTAAAACTAAATTTACCTTTGCAAGAATCTGAAAATGTTGATATCGAAAATTCACAGAATGATGTGGCAAACGTTAGTCGTAAAATACTCTCTTTCCTGTTTGACCAAAAAGCCCTTTCTGTTCAGCAATCTACAATACATCTACAAGCACTTGATGGCAGACAGTTTAATTATGCAATTGATACACTATCCATCGACAACTATGATCAAAGCCATCAATTGGTCGGACAATTAAGCGATGAGCAAAATGGTGACTTGACTTTGATTGCTGAAATTCATGGTGACCCAACGGATGAAGAAAGTACCACTAATCTCTATCTTTTAGCGCAAAACTTTGACCTGTCAGCACAGCCTGTTTTTACTCAGAATTTTATGCCGCAATCCGGTATTGTAGATTGGCAGCTTTGGGCTGAGTGGAAGAATAATCATTGGGATAGAGCTTTGGGAAATTTTGTTTTAAGAGATTACTCTCAGAAAACTGGTGATTCCAGAGGTAACATAAGGACTCTTGGACTGGAAAAATTGAGCGCACAGTTTAATTGGCAGTTTATCAATGAGCAAAATGGTCAATTTAGTTTGAGAAATCTTGAGGCCTTGTCTTCCGAACAATCAATAACCCGATTCCCCGAGATCATGCTTTTGTTTAAGCAAGATAGCAATTTTGATATTAAGTGGGATTTGGCTATACATGATATTGATATTCAATCTATTTCCAGACTGTTGGATAACGAAGGTTTTGTTGACCCCAGACAAATGAAAGTCTTTAGACAAACAGATTTATCGGTTGATGTAGAAAGTTTTGGGATCCGTTTTGCAAGACTAAAGGAAGTATGGCAGAAACCCAAGTTATCCATTGAGTTCTCTAATCTGGGTTATCGTTCGTCTAAAAAAATACCAGGTGTTAAAAACCTTTCAGGTTTTATGGGATTGACACAATCTTTTGGTATTGCGAGTTTGAACGGAACAAATGCTGAGCTGGATTTTAATCAATTGTTTAGAAATACCATCAAAGCTAATGAATTATCAGTCGAACTTGAATGGAGTTTCGATGAAAATGATCAAATTCAGCTTCAGGTTGATAAAGTTCAATTGTCCAATGATGATTTGGGATTTCAAGCCAGAGGAAAATTTTATTTTATCGATGAAGTCCCTGCGCTTTCCTTGTACAGTGAGATCTCCAATATTGATGCCAGCAAAAAATCTCTCTATTTGCCAACGGGGTTGATGACAGAAAACCTTACTCAATATCTGGATGAAGGTGTTATCTCTGGACGTTTACCACTGGTGAAATCGGTGGTTCACGGACCTCTGAAGTACTTTCCCTTTCATAATGAAGAGGGACTTTTTTCAATTCTGGGTATTTTAGAGGATGCCAATTATCGATATTTACCTGGCTGGCCAGCCGCAGAGGATTTAAAAGTAAAATTGCTGTTTGAAGGTAATGGTATGGATTTGGTCAGTCACTATGGTTTTTCAAATGGTAACAGGGTGAATTACGCAAGAGCTGTAATCAGGGATTTTTCCGCACCAACCATACCATTCGAGTTATATCTTGACGTCAATAGCACTAACAATTCCGGTATTAATTTTCTTTCGCAATCACCGTTGACGGGATTGGCCAAAAATTTGTCGATTATAGATTTAGAAGGTACCGCACGAACTAAAGTAGAATTATTTCTGGGATTAAATTCACCAGACAGTTTCAAATTGAAGGGAGAGGTGATTCCGAATACTTCAAATGGTTATGTCAATGTTTTGGGGATGCAATATAACAAAGTTAAAGGTAAGGTAGGTTTTAATCAAAATGGAATTGTACCTTCCAAAATTTCAGCGACCTATCATGGAGAACCTTTTAATGTTGAAATGAAAACAATTGAAACTGATGATAATGCTTTTTTGTTAAATGGCAGTGGCATTTTTCCTTCAGAGGCATTGGGTGATTTTATTGGCAAAGAATGGAACAAATATGCCTCCGGTAAAACACAGGTTGAAGTTGCCGTAGTTTCAAAATCTGATGGAACAACAATAGATATTACCAGTGATTTGGCTGGATTCTCAGTGGATTTGATAGACGACATAGTCAAGAAAAAGGACGAAAAAACACCTTTCAAGTTAAATTTTGAAATTAAGGATAACACATTAGCCAGCATTCACTGGCAAGACTTTGATGGTATCTGGTTAATGGAGGAAGACAATGATGCTGCTGGTTTTTCAGGACATTTTATTTATAGCAAAAAAGACAAATCAACTGATTTAAAATCAGACCAATTGACGCTTGATTTTGATTTTGAGCAAGCGCCTTTGGATAAAATTGAAGATATTGCCCATACGCTTTTTACCAGATTGAGTAAAAATAAGAGCTTAAGTGCAAGAGATAACAGTTCAGACTGGGCTGAGCCGGTAGAGTCAAACTTTCAGATTAATTTATCTGCAGATTCTTTGCTTAACTCAAAAATTGATATTAACCAAATTCAACTTTCAATTGTTGGTGAAAGAAATAAACCTTTGGTAGTAAAATTCAATAGCGATGCTGCCAAGGGAATGCTGACACATTCATTTGATGAGCAGTTGGATTTGTCATTGGATTTTATGAAGTTAAAGTTTAAATCTGAAGAATATTCGGCTGACAAAGTAGATATTAAAGAAAAAGAATCCACTGCCATTTGGGATGATCCGACGAGTTGGCCCTCTATTAATTTATCTTGTGAAAATTGTCAAATAAATGATTACGTTTTAGGCAAAATTAAGGCTGGCATTCATCGTCAGATGAATGGTGTAAAAGTAACAGGAAGAATTTTTGATAATCAAACCCATGATATCTATTTTGATATGGACTGGTTATGTGTACAAACTTCTGAAATATTAAAAAATATATCGGATTCAAACTGGGATGGAAAACAATATTCAAAGATTAATTTTCATATGACTAGCAACAATATTGGTAGCCTGCTTAAGCGTTGGAAATATGATGCTGGAATTGAAGATAGTCCAGCTAGTATGAGTGGTAGTATCTCCTGGTTTGAAAAGCCATGGTCAATTATTCCAGCAAAAATGGAAGGAGATGCAGCCTTTTCACTTGGCAAAGGTCATTTTACAGAAGTCAGTGATGCCAAAGCCAGAATCTTTAGTTTATTCACTATGCAATCTATTGCAAGAAGATTAACTCTGGATTTTTCGGATGTGTTTGAAGAAGGTTTCTTTTATGACAAGATAAATGGGGTTGTAAGTTTATTCGATGGCAAACTTTACTCTGACCGTTTATTTATCGATGGTGTTGCAGCAAAAGTAAATTTGTCAGGCTTTGTTGATTTGAACAATCAGACAATCGAGCAGAATGCGATAGTGATTCCCCGTTTAACTTCCAGCTTACCACTTTTGTCTGGCTGGGCAGCTGAACCATCCACTGGCTTTATTGTTTATATACTTAGCAAAATTATGGAGCCTGCAATTGATGTCGTAAGTCAGATTGAATACCGCATTCACGGTAGTTTGAAAGACATACAAGTTGAAGAAATCGACAAACAAAGTAAAACTATCGTGGTGGAAGATGATGAAGAAATTGACCAGACAAAAAATTTACCGACAGAAGTTGAGCCAGTTTTAGAGAAATAAAAGCTAGTCATAAGCTGAAATGTGGGCTTTAATTCAGCAAAAACCTTGTTCAGCGCACTTTAATTTCAGTTTTTCTCCTGCCAGTGTATAATGCGCTGTTGTTTTAAGCTCCTCCTACTAACAAGCCTGTCAGGTTAACTATGAACGATTATCTATTATGACCAATTATCTGGATTCAGTACAAAAAGTTTTTTTTCAGTCATCAGATCTTGAATTAAAGGATTTACAAAACTCTATTGATGTCATGATGGGGCATCAGATTGATTTTGCTGAATTGTTTTTCCAATCGACCTTTCATGAGTCATGGATAATAGAATCAGGTATTGTCAAAGATGCCAGTTTTAGTCGTGATAAAGGTGTCGGCGTCAGAGCCTTGTCCGAGGAAAAAACCGGTTTTGCCTATAGTGAAGAACTTGATAAATACAATTTACTTCGTTCTGCAGAGGCAGCAGCCAGCATAGCGAGTAGAGGACAGGACAGACAAATAAAGATAGGTAAAGCCGTTCAAGCAGTTCCTCTATACGTCAATGAAAACCCATTGGAAAGTTTGACTGACAGTCAAAAAATTTCTCTTTTGCAAAAAGTTGATAAGCTGGCAAGAAATAAAGATGTCAGAATAAAAGAGGTTATCGCTTCTGTTTCAGCTGTTTATGATCAAATTATGGTTGTTGCGTCAGATGGTACCTTGGCTGGTGATATCAGGCCCTTGGTTAGAATTGGTTTAACCGTGATCATGACTTCGAATGGGCGAACTGAAAGAGGTAGTGCCGGGCTTGGCGGCAGATATACTTATTCTAACTTTGATGATGCAGTTCTGGAAGATTTGGTTTGCAAGGCAGTTGAACAGGCAAGTATTAATATGGAAGCCATTGATGCTCCAGCTGGCATGATGCCGGTTATTTTAGGTAATGGTTGGCCTGGTGTTTTACTTCATGAGGCTGTTGGGCATGGGCTTGAAGGTGATTTTAATCGAAAAGGGACTTCAGCATTTTCAAATAAAATTGGCCAAAAGGTTGCCTCAGATATTTGCACAATAGTTGATGATGGTACGCTTTCTTCGAGAAGAGGTTCTTTAACCATCGATGATGAGGGAACACTGTCGAATACAACCGTTTTAATCGAAAAAGGGATCCTTAAAGGCTATATGCAAGATAAAAAGAATGCACGCTTGATGAATACTTCAACCACAGGTAATGGTCGAAGAGAATCCTATGCCTGTTTACCTCTGCCCAGAATGACTAATACCTATATGTTATCAGGAGATCATGAGCCTGACGAAATCATTAAATCAGTAAAGAAAGGTATTTATGCGCCAAATTTTGGTGGCGGCCAGGTTGATATTACTTCTGGCAAATTTGTTTTCTCAACCACTGAGGCATATCTGATTGAAAATGGTGAAATAAAATCACCAGTCAAAGGCGCAACGCTTATAGGTAGTGGCCCCGAAGTTCTGCACAAGGTTTCCATGGTGGGTAATGATATGTCTATTGATCCCGGAGTAGGTATTTGCGGCAAGGCAGGACAAAGTGTACCGGTTGGTGTTGGCCAGCCAACATTGAAAGTTGATGAAATGATAGTTGGAGGCACCAGCTGAAGTTCTGTCTGGAGATATTGTTATGATAGAAGAAGATGACGAGTGGATCAGTAAAACTCAATTGAAAAATCAGGCTAAGTCACTACAGGACTTTGCAAGGGAACTGGTAGAAATGTCCAGTGGTAAAATAGAGCAATTGCCATTACGGGACATCACCAAAAAAGCTATTCTGGATTTTAGCAGGCAACAAGGTAATCATGCCAAAAAAAGGCATATTGGCTACATTGGAAAATGTTTGAGAGAAGATGACGCGCAGGGCGTAAAGGACTTTCTGCAAAATCAGATATTTGAGCAGCAGCGACAAAAACAAAAGCAATCTGACAATATGACACAAATTGTCGATATGATTACAGAGCATGGTGATGAAATTATTGACGTTATTGTTGATGAGATTGCTGGCATGGAAAGGCAAAAAATGAGGCAATTGGTACTAAACTTCAAAAAATCAGCAACACTTGCAAAGCAGCAAACCATTAAGGTTAAAATTTTGAATTTTCTACAGCAATTTGATTTTAATGAAGCCCAATTGTTATCACAAATTACTGACAGGTTGTCAATATCATGACCACAGATAAAACAATTCAAAATTCAGCAGATTATCTGGATATAGAGTCTCAGCAGGAATATTTGCAATCCACTGGTAGCTGGTTGATTGATAAAGCGAAAAGTATGGGAGCAATAGAGACTGAACTGGCTCTAAGTAAGGATATTGGATTATCGGTAGAAGTAAGAAATAGATCGGTTGATACTATTGAATACAATCAGGATAACAATTTTGCTATTACCGTGTATTTTGGCAAAAACAAGGGAACTGCCGGTACCAGTGATTTGTCGCGAGAATCTTTGCAGGACACATTAAATGCTGCCTGTCAGATTGCAAAATATACGCAACCGGATCCGCATAATGGACTTGCTGATGCTAACTTGATGGCAAAGGAAAAAGTTGATCTGGATTTGGATCATCCCATCGGAATAACTGCTGATAAAGCAATTGAGATAGCAATAGAATGTGAAAGTGCCGGACTCGATTATTCCGACAAGATATCTCTAAGTGAGGGGGCAGGTTTTTCAAGTCACAGAAATCTGCGTTATTACGCAAATTCTCACGGATTTTATGCTGTAACACCTTCAACTATACATTCTTTGTCTTGCAGCTTGATTGCCAAAGATGCAAAGGGTATGCAGAGAGATAGTTGGTATAGTTTAAATCGCAAACAAAGTTTGATGGAATCTTCAAAAACTGTTGGTGTTAATGCAGCTCAAAAGGTTTTGAAGCGTCTTGATAGTAAAAAAATAGGCACAAGAAAATGTCCGGTATTAATGATTCCTGAAGTTTCAAGAGGATTAATTCAGCATTTTTGTAGCGCTATTCAGGGTAGTTCCTTGTATCGGCAATCCAGTTTTTTGCTTAATAGTCTTGGGAATAAGGTTTTTCCTGAGTTTTTGTCGTTTTACGAAGAGCCATTGTTACCCAGTGGATTGGCCAGTACCTGGTATGACAATGAGGGTATTGCCACCCGATCACAGTATATCTTGCAACAAGGCAAGGTTAATACCTATCTATTAAACAGTTACAGTGCCAGACGTTTAGGACTAGAGCCTGGTGGACATGGTGGCGGCGTTCATAATTTAAAAGTTTTGTTTAATGATGGCGAGAGTGAACAAAATTTTGAGACTTTGGTTAAAACCATGAATTCAGGATTGATAGTTACCAGCGTTATGGGGCAAGGGGTTAACCTGGTGACAGGAGATTATTCCAGAGGCGCATCGGGATTTTGGGTTGAGAATGGTCAAATTCAGCACTTTGTTGAGGAAATTACCATCGCTGGTAATTTGAATGAGATGTTTGCAAATCTTGTTGCGGTTGGAAATGATTATGATTATCGTAGTAGCTACATGACGGGCTCATGGTTACTTGAAAATATGACTATCGCAGGTAATTAAGACAAAGAAATCTTTTTCTGTAATATTGCTTAAAGAAAGAACAATTTATTTGCATAAAAAAACGGCTCCCTAGGGAGCCGTTTTAATTTCTCTAGCTACTAATAAATTAGTAATTAGCTCTGATGCCAAAGAAGATATAACGTCCCAGAGGATCATACGTACCGCCAAATCCGGTAGATGAAATTGACGGAGCCAATGGTGGCTCAGTATCCAGAATGTTATTGATACCGAAAGTAAGTTGCGTATCTTCATTAAGTTCGTAGGTAGCTACAACGTCAAAGAAGCTTTCAGCATCTAATTCAGCGATACCATTAGTTTCCCATCTTGCCATATTTCCAGGTTTACCCAGATCAGGATCAGGACTTGAGTCTTCGTGATCAGTTGCACCGATATAGCGCCATACCATTGAGATAGTTGTATCAAAATTGGTATCCCAGCTTAAACGAGCACGATGTCTCCACTCGGCATCTGGTTGACCACATGAAGCTGGACCAAAGTATCCAACACAGTCATAGTCAGTTAAAGGATTACTGAAGCTATTCTCTAGAAGGTAAGTACCAACAAAGCTTAACTTCATAGAGCCGATTTCGCCCATCTCCCATGAATACTGAGCATTGATATCAACACCTCTGTTACCCATTTTACCGATGTTCTGGTTTGTAGTCTCGGTATAACCCTCATTTGTTAACCATAGAGTACCCAGTGCATCACGGTGAATCAGACTACAAAGATCTTGATTACCTGTAGTAGCACAAGTTTGAATGATGTCATCAGCCGTCAATGAACCAATTGCCTCTTCAATCACAATATCGTAGTAGTCAACAGATACTGAAAGGTTTGGTAGAGCTTCTGGAGTCAGAACAAAACCAAAGGTAACTGTATCAGCAATTTCCGGGTCAAGATTTGGATTACCGCCACCCAACGTATTGTATTGTTGAGCAGGATTAGCAATGATGTTTCCGTATTGAGCTTGAGTTACGCCAGTACGAGCACACTCTGCGAAAGTTGCAGATGGTAAACCAGTGGCTTCGTTATTAGCACAAATATCTTCATTACCACCTAGTCCAAATCCTTGAGGTCTGAATAGTTCCAGTACGTTAGGAGCACGAACAGCTCTGTTCAAACCACCTCTAACACGGATGCTGTCGTTAACAGTCCATGACAATAATGCTTTATAGGTGTCGTTTGTTCCTGACAGGCTGTAATCAGATGAACGGAAACCAACTTCAAGAGAAATATCCTGCGCGAAATTAGCATCAGAAACTAATGGCATTACTGTTTCAAAAAAGTATTCCTTAACACTGAAGCCACCATCTATGGCAGGAGTACTGCCACCAGAACCTGCTCTCAAACCTAATGAATAAACTTCATCAGGTGTAGCCAGAAGCGTTTCTGTACGAGTCTGTATACCAGCAGCAAGTTGAACATTATCGCTAGCTGCTGGGAACTTAAAGCCCAGATCACCCATTACAGAGGCTTCAAAAACTTCAGTCTTTGTAGATGAGTTCATAACTGCAATAGTAGTCATGTAATCTACTGCTTCCTGAGTTACGCCACCTTCCTGAAAGATATTCCAGGGTACACAACCTGCATTACCAGAACGACATACTGGTTGACCTGTAACCGGATCAGTAATGACATCCAAAGCATCCTTAATACGATCAACGTTCATATCATTGATGTAAGACTCACTACCAATGTTTTCAGCATATAGGCCATATACATCGTATTTCCAGTTTTCGTTGATGTCACCACGAACACCACCAACCATTCTGAACGCTGTGTGACGGATCTGGTTTGTTCTTGGACCACCTTCAATGTTACGTCGTAAAATAGTCATGCTGGCAATATCTGTGCTTGCAAAACCACGTTGGGCACAAATAAGATCATATTGTTGTGCACTTAATAGAGGGTTATCACAGTTGATGGTTGTTGTGCGACCAAAGTTACCAGTGGGAGCAATTTGTGCATCGGTGTAATCATCCATAAACATCAGCTCAAGATAAGCTTCTGCGTTGCTATTAATTTCGTAGTTGGCAAAACCACCAAATGTCCATTTTGTATCTGGACGCTGGATATGGTTAAACGGACCGTAGTTAAATACATCGCCTGTACGATTACGGAAAGATGCGCCATCACCACCTTCTGAAACTAGGTTTAATACATAGTCACCACCGTTGTTAATAGTGGGATCTGGATCTGTATCGGGAACGATAAATCGACCTTGAGGTGTTGTGGAAGAACCACCACATACCGGACCTGTACTACCGGTGTTTATTGTACAGTTAGTATAATCACGAGCACCCTTGATGATTGAATCAATGTTTCGGTAAGTCAAGTAGGCTGACGCACTACCACGACCACCATCAAACATACCTCCAATTGCGATACTGGCTTTAGTTGTGAAACCATCTGTTACAGTTCCGGTAGGAACATCAAACCCTCTGGCTTCATTTATTGTTTGAGCCAAAGAATTATCATTGTCATGTTGGTAAAAACTTCTTTGAAAGTCAAATTTAACGCCTTCAAATTCAGTGTCAATAATAAAGTTTACAACACCGGCAACAGCATCAGTACCATATACAGATGATGCACCACCGGTCAATATGTCCACTTTTTTAACCATATTAGATGGAATAAAGTTTAAGTCTGGAGCATTTTCAAATACATCACCAGGTGCCATTCTGCGACCATTTATAAGTACTAATGTTCTGGTTGGCCCAAGATGACGTAGGTCTACAGTTGCAGTCCCGGAGGCGCCGTTTGCGACTGTTGAGTTTTGACCAGCAAAAGCTTGTGGTTGACCTGATATCATGTCTTCAATTCTAACGTTACCAGTCAGAGTTATTTCTTCTGCATCAATGCTGGTTATAGGACTGGATCCTTCCAGATCTCCACGAACAAGTCTGGAACCAGTAACAACAACAGTTTTAGCTTCTTCTGCTCCTTCTTCAGCAGAGAACGCTGCAGGCGCCATAGCCAGAGAGGCTATAACACCTGTATAAAGCACTGACTTTATCGCTTTTTCAAGTGCATCACTTTTTTTTGAAAAAATCAATTTTCTTCTCCCATTTGTGTTTAAATAATCTGATAATATTATCGATTACCATAATTAGAATAATTCAACAGTTCTCAATCACAAACCATTGGCATATCCCCCTCAGGTACATATTACCTTATTTTATCGGGTTCAATATAAAAACTTTTCGTTATATTAAACAGAAGAAGCAGAAAGATAGTTTTTCTTTCCGATATTTTTAACATTTGAAGCTCAAAATACATATGAAAGCTGCTTGAGCAGAATACTAATGTGGAACAGGAAATTGGAGAAGTTTTGGTTGTAAGATAATTGCTTGATTTACCTGAACGGATTAGCCAAATCTATAACCATGTACTTTTATTATGATCGATTGCATTGAAAAGATCAGATACACACAGTGGTTTTGAAATAAGATAGCCTTGGGCATAGTCGATACCAAGTTTCTTTAATGCGTCATACTGCTCGCTATGTTCAATGCCTTCAGCAACGACTGTCATATTCAAACCGGAAGCCAGATTTTCCACTGATTTAATGACCGCCATGGCAATATCCTCATTAAACATATCTTCAATAAATGAACGGTCAATTTTAACAACATCTATCGGGAAATGATGAAGATAACTTAGAGATGAGTAACCGGTACCAAAATCATCCAGCATGATTTTCATGCCTAACTCATGAAATTTGCTTAACACTTCCTTTGCAGTGGCAAAGTTATCAATTAACATGCTTTCAGTAATTTCCAGTTTTAATGCAGAAGCTTCCAAAGAGTTGAGCTTTAAGGTTTCAAGAATATCCTCTATCAAATTAATATCTTCCAATTGCCTTGCGGAAAGATTAACGCTAACAGATAGATCTTTAAATAAAGGTTCCTTGTCGTGTATAGCTTTCAACTTTTCGAGAGATTTGACCAATACCTGTCTGCCTAGCGTTTTGATCAATCCTGTTTCTTCGGCGATATTGATAAACTGTTGTGGGTTAATAAATCCATGAACAGGATGTTGCCATCTGGCTAAAGCTTCCAGACTGGATAGTTTTCCGGTTTTGAGATCGACAATTGGTTGGAAAAATACCTGAACTTCATTGGCTTTAATAGCAACTCGCAAATCGGCCTCAAGTTGCAATCTTTCCAGTGCATTGTAATACATGCTTGAATCAAAAATAGTAAATCGTGCCTTACCCATAGACTTGGCCTGATGCATAGCGGTGTCAGCATCGCGTAAAACTTCATCGGGATTTTTGTAATGTTCCTGCCCTATAGCAATGCCAAGTGTTGGTGAAGTAAACACTTCCATTCCCTGTAAGGTGTATGGCTGGGAGACTATTTCAATAATACGATTGGCGATATTGATTATTCTTTCCTCGTTAAGTGCTCCAGACAGAAGAATACAAAATTCATCACCACCAAAGCGAGCAACCGAATCACAAGGTCTGACGGCTTTTTCCAGTCGAACAGCCACTTCCTTAATAAGAAGATCACCTGTCAGATGGCCAAGGCTATCATTGATAACTTTAAAGCGATCAAGATCGAGAAAAATGACGGCATATTTTAACTGTTCCCTGCTGTCACTCCGATTCATCGTCTGAAGTAACCTATCAATGAATAGAGTCCTATTTGGTAGGCTAGTGAGGCTGTCATGTAAGGCATCGTGAGTTAACTTGGCTTGTACTTTTTTACGTTCGTGTTGCAGTTTTTCTAACTGCATATCTTTTTCTTTTACCTGATCATCCAGATAAGTATAGGATTGTTCCAATGCATTGCTCAGCTGCAGTACTTTATCGTTTAAATTGTTGTTGGTAACAAAATAGCCCATGATGTTCGCAGAGAGAGTCAGATAAGCAATTTCATCTTCGTTGTACTGATATTGGTCGTCGCAACTGAAAAGAGTTAGTACTCCAAGAATATTTTTACCTCTCAGTATTGGTACACTGATCCATGAATTAAAGCCTGCTTTCTTAATTTCAGCTTTGGTATGAGTTGTTATACGAGAGATTGTTGAATCATCTACTAATAGAGGTGTTTTTTTCTCAAATACATAAGATGTTAAAAGCTCTTCAATTTGTTCATATAAATCTTTCTGGTTTTCCGATTTAATTTGACTTTCACTGTGCTTGTAACTGTAGGCTGTTTCCAATTGGTTATTATCAGAATCATAAAGGCTAACGACAATATTTTCGGCATAGGTAACTTCATTAAGATATTGGTGGATGACTTCGATGAAATTATCCAGAGAGTCTATTTGCTGAGATTTATCAGTTAAATTACTAAAAGCGGTTATTAAGTTTGTCCATTCTATTTGTCCAGCTAAAATCTGTTCTGAATTTTCCGACTGAGACTTGTCTGATTTTGAAAGTTTGGAATTCATTTGGATATGTGCCTGAGGGCTCTGCATGCATTTACCTCTTTCATGCTTTATTTATATATCGCGCTGTTTTAAGACTAGTTTAATTTATTCAAACCTCAAGTTTATTTTTAGATTAAATGAGAATTAATGCTTGTTTTAATTGAAATATCTCAAAGTGAATTATTGTGCTTTTTGTGTGGTGGTTGAAAGAAAAACATAATGAGCTTTATTGTCTGGAGTTTCGCTTATGCAGGTTTTTGAATTTTATTGTCTCTTAATGATTTTGTAATGCAAGATTGTAGCAATTGAATAACAAATCTGATTGCTATTGATGGGCGGTTATGGTATAAAGCGCGCCGTGAGTAGTTGATGACTCGATTACCACTTAAAAAATACGCACGTTATTCGGCACAATGACCAGGGTGCTCCTTATGAAAATTTAATTTCAGGAGTTGGTGATTGGGAATAGCGGAGGATTAACCCTTTAAAATCAGGAGTAAAATCATGGCAAAAGTCACCATGCGTGATATGCTGCAAGCGGGTGTGCATTTTGGGCACAGAACCCGTTTCTGGAATCCAAAAATGAAGCCCTATATTTTTGGTTCTCGTAACAAGATCCACATTATTAATCTTGAACACTCTTTACCTATGTTTAACGATGCTTTGAACTTCATCGGTTCTGTTGCTGCGCGTAAAGGTAAAGTATTGTTTGTAGGTACAAAACGTAGCGCAAGTAAATTAGTTAAAGAAGAAGCCAACCGTTGTGGTCAGTTCTTTGTAGATAAAAGATGGCTGGGCGGAATGCTGACAAACTACAAAACGATTAGACAGTCAATTAATCGTTTGAAAGATTTGGAAAAACAAAGCACAGATGGTACTTTCGAGCGCTTGACCAAGAAAGAAGCTTTGTTATTGTCTCGTGAAATGGAAAAACTTGAAGCAAGTATTGGCGGTATCAAGAATATGGCTGGTCTGCCAGACGTATTGTTTGTTGTTGACGCAGGTCACGAGCATATTGCCATAGCTGAAGCTAATAAATTAGGAATTCCTGTTGTTGCTGTAGTTGATAGTAATTCGAGCCCTGACGGTGTTGATTATGTGATACCTGGAAATGATGATGCTATCAGAGCGATTCAATTATATTTGACGGCAGTTTCTGATGCTATTTTGGCTGGCAAACAAAGTGTAGCGACAGCGCCAGTTGCAGAAG
Source organism: Gammaproteobacteria bacterium (assembly GCA_029880585.1). GTDB lineage: Bacteria > Pseudomonadota > Gammaproteobacteria > Enterobacterales > Kangiellaceae > Aliikangiella. The sequence continues at coordinate 27,477 of JAOUOC010000001.1, read as the reverse complement.
GTAGCAATGATGAGTTTGTAGAGGAAACGCAAGTTGCTGAAGAAAAGACTGAAGTTAAGGTTGAAGTCAAAAAAGCAAAAGCTAAACCTGAAGTAGCTGACGCTGAGGAAGTTGAAGTTCCTGAAGTTGCAGAAGAAACAGCTGAAAAACAGGAAGCTGATGAAGCTGAACCAAAAACAGCAAAAAAAGCGACAGCCAAGAAAGCTACAGCTAAAAAAGCGACTGCAAAAAAAGCAACAGCTAAAAAGGCTACATCTAAAGACAAGACAGAAAAATAAACCTTCTTTGTCTAGTCGAACAAAGGGGGCTCGTATTGCCCCCTATTTTATGTCATTTTGGAAGATATGTGGTCTTTTAAAATGAAGAGAATAAATAAGTCAGAAAACACAATTTCCTGACTGAGTATTGAATTAATTATTTGCATTGGAGAGATAAGATGTCTATTTCAGCCGCATTGGTAAAAGAACTGCGAGAAAGAACTGGCGCAGGTATGATGGAATGTAAAAAAGCTTTGGTAGAAACCAATGGCGATATTGAAGCTGCAATTGATAATTTGAGAAAATCTGGCGCAGCTAAAGCAGAAAAGAAAGCTGGTAGAATCGCAGCTGAAGGCGTAATAGTTGCAAAATCAAGTGATGATAAAAAAGTTGCTGCCATTGTTGAAGTAAATTCAGAAACAGATTTTGTTGCCAGAGATGAAAACTTTAAAAGTTTTGCAGAACAGGTAGTTGATGCAGCGTTAAGCAATAAAACTGTTAATGTAGAAGATTTACTTGCTTCAGAAGTTTCTTCTGGAGGTAATGTGGAAACTGCGAGAACAGCTTTAATAGCCAAAATTGGTGAAAATATTGGTGTTCGTCGAGTTCAGATTATTGAAGCTCAAGATGGCGTGTTGGCCTCTTACATTCACGGTGGAAGAATTGGCGTTGTGGTTGCACTTAAGGGTGGTACAGAAGATTTGGCTAAGGACATTGCCATGCATGTTGCTGCAACAAATCCACAATGTATTAATCCGGAAGATATTTCAGAAGAAGTCATTAACCGTGAAAAAGAAATTTTTACAGCTCAGGCTCTGGAAAGTGGCAAGCCAGCTGAGATTGTTGAAAAAATGATTGGTGGCAGAATGAAAAAATTTGCCGCTGAAGTGAGTTTGACAGGTCAGCCTTTTGTAAAAGATCCTTCAGTGACTGTTGGCGATTTGTTAAAGCAGGCTAGTGCAGAAGTAGCTTCAATGACACGTGTTGAAGTTGGTGAAGGTATTGAAAAGAAAGTTGATGATTTTGCTGCTGAAGTTATGGCGCAAGTAAAAGGAGAATAATCATGCCCAGTTCTGCACCCCAAAAAAACAGAAGACGTATTTTACTGAAACTTAGCGGTGAAGCGCTAATGGGTGCGGAGCCGTATGGAATTGATCCGGCTGTTCTTGACAGAATTGCAGCTGAAATAGAGCAAGTTGTTTCTAAAGGTGTTGAAGTTGGACTTGTTATCGGTGGCGGTAACCTGTTTAGAGGTGAAAAACTTGCCAAAGCTGGTATGAACAGGGTTGCAGGTGACCACATGGGCATGCTGGCAACAGTTATGAATGCACTGGCGATGCAGGATGCTCTTGAGCGTATCAAGGTAGGTACACGAGTTATGTCAGCCATTTCATTAACAGGTGTCTGCGAATCTTATGATAGACGGTTTGCGTTGAGATTTATGAAAGCAGGACAGGTTGTTATTTTTTCAGCTGGAACAGGTAATCCTTTTTTTACCACTGATACTGCTGCATGTTTGCGCGGTATTGAAATTGATGCGGATCTTATTCTGAAAGCAACCAAGGTTGACGGTGTTTATTCAGCTGATCCAGAAAAAGATAAAAATGCCAAAATGTACCAAAGTCTGACTTATCAGGAAGCGCTGGAAAAAGAGTTAGGGATTATGGATTTAACTGCATTCTGTTTAGCTCGAGATCATGGTAAGGCAATTCGGGTTTTTAATATGCAAAAGCCTGACGCTTTGGTTCGAGCTGTTATTGACGGTAAAGAAGGTACATTAATTACTTGCTAATTGGCCTTTCTTTTGGTATTGAATAATAAAAACATTTGCGGAGTAATATTGTGATTGATGATATTAATCAGGATGCCAAGGTGCGTATGGACAAAAGCATTGAAGCTTTTAAAATTGCACTACAAAAAATCAGAACAGGGCGAGCCCATCCAAGTTTGCTCGATCACCTGTCAGTTTCATATTATGGTGTAGATACACCTCTCAATCAGGCGGCCAATGTTTCGGTTCAGGATTCCAGAACACTGGCAATTCAACCTTACGAAAAGTCTATGATTGGACCAATTGAAAAAGCTATTTTGGAGTCAGATATCGGGATTACCCCCAATACTGCCGGAAATTTGATCCGGCTTCCGTTACCACCTTTAACTGAAGAACGACGACGCGACATGATAAAGGTTGTTGGGCAGGAAGCAGAGCATACCAAGATAGCCATTAGAAACATTCGACGTGATGCCAATTCCACTCTAAAAGAACTGGAAAAGGAAAAAGAGATCAGTGAGGATGATGAAAGACGAGCTGAAGATGGCATTCAAAAATTAACAGATGATCATGTTAAAAAAGTTGATGAACTGGCTGGTGAAAAAGAAAAAGAATTAATGGAAATTTAATTCACTCTTTTTACTGATGCGCCGTGTTGCCTCTGTGGTTACACGGCGTATTTTTAATACAACCTGTCAAAGGTTATGTGATTGTTAAGGACAAATAGCGTGTCTATTCAAGCAATGAGTGACAATCAGGTTCCTAAACATATTGCCATCATCATGGATGGTAATGGTCGCTGGGCGCAACAAAGAAACAAAAAAAGAACAACAGGCCATAAAGCCGGAGTGGAGAGAGCCAGAGAAGCTATTGAAACTGCAGCCAAAATGCAGGTTGAAAGCTTGACACTTTTTGCATTTAGTAGTGAAAACTGGAATCGACCTAAAGAAGAAGTGTCTTATTTAATGGAGTTGTTCATTGTAGCGCTTAACAGAGAGATAAACGCATTAAACAAAAATAATGTTAGATTGAAGTTTTTAGGTAATACCAAGGTATTTAACAGTAAATTACAACAAAGTATTGAGCAGGCAGAACAGCTGACAGCAGCAAATACAGGTTTAAAACTCAATATTGCAGCCAATTATGGTGGACGTTGGGATATAGTTAATAGTGTTAACCAGTGGCTAATTGATTCAGAGCGAATGGATACTATAGATGAAACCACTTTGTCACAATACTTGTCTACCAATTGTCTTCCCGATCTGGATTTGTTGATCAGAACTGGTGGAGAAAAAAGAATTAGTAACTTTTTAATCTGGCAAGCAGCGTATGCAGAGTTGTATTTTTGCGATACACTTTGGCCAGATTTTGATGCAAACAGTTTGATTGAGGCGATAAATGATTACGCCACTCGCCAAAGACGTTTCGGAAAGACAGGCGAGCAAGTTAGTGATAAGTGACAGGAAAGTCAAAAGTAAAATCATGAGCAAAGGTGATTTATGTTGACAAAAAGAATATTGACCGCTTTAGTGCTTCTGCCATTTGCGATTGCGCTTTTTTTCTATTTTAATCTGAATTATTTTTCAGCTACTGTTGCGGTTATTATCTATTTGGGAGCTATCGAATGGGCAAAGTTGGCTGGTATCAAAAGCCAGAATCAACAAACGATATATGCCACTGTCTTATCACTCGTTAATGTAGGTTTGTTGCTTTTAACGCCCTGGTCTAATACGATTTCATGGTTCTTTATTAGCGAGACTGCAAGTCAGGTTTATTCAGTTGTTTTACATCTTGCAATTTTGGGTATTCTATTAGGTATTATTATTGTCTGGATATACTCTACACCACAGAAATGGTGGACGCGTTTCGCTTTGCGCCCAATTCTCGGATTTATAATGTTACCGGGATTTTTAATTGCGCTGATCGGTATCCGTTCAAGAGCTTTCGATATTGACTTTAATTATGGTAGTCAGCTTTTGCTGATGATGTTTTGCATGGTTTGGGCGGCTGATATTGGTGCGTATTTTACCGGCAAAATATTTGGTAAACATAAGTTGGCACCAGTTGTTAGTCCAAACAAGACATGGCAGGGTGCTTTCGGCGGTGTGATTTTTAGCGTTGGCGCTGCATTTTTGGGTATGGAGCTGATTGGCTTGTCAGTTGATAATATATACCTTTTTGCAGTGGTATCTTTCCTTATTGCCGTTATTTCAGTTTATGGTGATTTGTTTGAGAGTGCATTAAAGAGACACGAAGGTATAAAAGATTCCAGCAATCTTCTTCCTGGCCATGGTGGAATTCTGGACAGGTTGGACAGTTCTATTTTTGTTGCACCAGTATTCTTTCTTTCATTTTCCTGGTTTGGTTGGATTTAATGAATCAACAAGTTGCAATACTGGGCTCAACGGGATCTATTGGTCAAAGTACACTGGATGTAATTGCCAGACATCCTGACAAATATCAGGTCAAAGTGCTAACAGCCAATAGCAATATAGAAACCATGTTATCGCAATGTATCCAGTTTCAACCGAACAAAGTTGTAATGGCTGATCCGCAATCAGCTGAAAAATTAAAGGTTGAACTTTCCCAACACCAATCCCGGACTTTATCAGAGATTATAGTGACAAGTGGTAGTAACGAACTTGCCAATGCTGTCAGCGATGAGCAACTGGATATTGTGGTTGCTGCGATTGTAGGGGCAGCTGGATTGCTGCCAACACTCGCCGCTGTAGAAGCCGGACATAGAGTATTACTAGCCAATAAAGAAGCGCTGGTTATGTCTGGCGAAATATTTATGCAAAGTGTGCAAAGGAGCGGGGCGACTTTGTTGCCAGTAGACAGTGAACATAATGCGATTTTTCAATGCCTGGCTGATACAAAAGAGCCTTTAAAGGTTATTGATAAAATTTTGTTAACCGGTTCTGGCGGACCATTTAGAGCGTTGCCTATTGAACAGTTGGAGTATGTTACACCTGAACAGGCTTGTGCCCATCCTAATTGGGATATGGGGAAGAAAATATCGGTAGATTCAGCCACTATGATGAACAAGGGATTAGAGCTTATTGAAGCCAGCTTTATGTTCCAAATGCCCGCTGACAAAATTCAGATTGTTGTTCATCCTCAAAGTATCGTTCATTCGATGGTTTCTTATGTTGATGGTTCAGTTCTGGCTCAAATGGGTAATCCGGATATGCGTACCCCCATTGCCCATTGTCTCGCCTGGCCAGATAGAATTGACGCAGGCGTTGAGTCACTGGATTTTTACAAGTTGCAAAATCTGACTTTTGACCAGCCGGATTATCAGCGTTTTCCTTGCCTCAAGCTGGCAGAGGAGGCATTACGAATAGGTGGAACAGCACCTTGCATCATTAATGCTGCTAATGAAATTGCGGTTGCAGCATTTTTGGCTGGAGAAATCAGGTTTACTGGCATTGCCGAGGTTATCAGAGAAACACTGGGTCAAATAGAAATTATTGAACCAAAATCGCTGGATGATGTTATAAAGACTAATGATTATGCCAGACAAGTTGCAAGCAAGCAGATTGAAAATGGAACAGGTAATTTATGACCGGTATTGAAAATTTATTATATTTTATTGTTGCTTTAGGCATATTAGTAACCTTTCATGAATTCGGACATTTTTGGGTTGCCAGAAAACTGGGCGTCAAGGTGCTGACTTTTTCTGTAGGATTTGGCAAACCAATATGGAAAAGAAAAGGCAAAGATGGTGTTGATTATATTATCGCCATGATTCCCTTGGGCGGCTATGTCAAAATGCTTGATGAGAGAGATCCTGATCAAAAAGTATCAGAAAAAGATAAAGCCTATGCGTTTAATCAAAAATCGGTCTGGTCGAGAATCGCCATTGTAGCTGCCGGCCCTTTGGCTAATTTTATACTGGCAATTGGCCTTTATTGGTGGATGTTTATGGTTGGTATAACTGGACTTTCAACAGGCATGGGTAACATTGATCCTGAGTCTGTTGTTGGTCGAGCTGGTCTTGTTAAGGCTGACAAGATAGTTAGCATTGATGGTCAACCTGTCACTTTTATGAGTGATATAACTAAAGCTGTAGCTGTAAGAATCGGTGATAAAAATATTTTAGAGCTTGAAGTTGTTTCAGAAGGAAATAGTCATAGCAAAAGCATCAGGGTTGATCTGGCTGATTGGCAAGTTGATACCGAACAAATGGACCTGCTTGATAGTATGGGATTTAGACATAAAATCGATGATTTGGTTGTTTTACCCAAGCTGTATAGAGTAGAATCCGGTTCGCCTGCTGATTTAGGGGGATTAAAAGCTCAGGATTTGATTGTTCAATTTGAAGAACATCAAGTTAATAGTTGGCAACGACTGGTTGAATTAATAGAGTCCAATGCTAAAAACAAAATTGACCTATTAATTGAAAGAAATGGTGAACTGAATAACATTTCGGTGGTCATAGGTACTCGCCAGGATGATGAGTCAAAGGGATATCTGGGAGCAGAACCCATTAGACCAGCACGAGATGAATATTTTGCTGTAAAAAAAGAATCAGTTCTTTCTTCATTTAACCTGGCTTTAAATGAAACCTCAAAGATGATTGCTTTGAGTGCCGGATTGTTTAAAAAACTGATAACTGGAGATATTTCTCCCAAAAGTTTGAGCGGACCAATCTCCATTGCAAAAGGCGCAGGAGATACGGGAAGAGCAGGTCTGGTTTATTTTTTAAGCTTTTTGGCGTTAATCAGTGTGAATTTGGGGTTTATTAATTTATTGCCTGTTCCACTTTTGGATGGAGGCCACCTGTTATATTTTTCTTATGAGGCTGTAACAGGAAAACCGCTTTCTGAAAAAGTACAAGAGTTAGGCATGCAAATTGGTATGCTTATTGTTTTTGCCTTAATGGCAATGGCTATTATGAATGATATATCGCGATTATAGCGAAGAAGTGATTTAGGGAATTATGAAGTACAATCTTTACATCAATAAAAATTTGATTCGATTTCTCACATTGGTTTCTACTCTGTTTGTGGTGGTTTTTTCATCAGGCTTACGAGCCGCAGAGCAACAACCTGATGCTTTCGTGGTGAAGGAAATTGAGGTATATGGCCTGCAAAGAATGGAGTTGGGGGATTTCTTCAATCTGTTGCCCTTAAAAGTGGGAGAGAGACTTGAGCCTGCCAGAATTCCTACCATTATTCGCACGGTAGCAGCATCAAATAATTTTGATGATGTTCGATTGTTCCGCGATGGCGATAAATTGATGATTGATCTCGCTGAAAGGCCGACTATTTCAGACATTGATATTGACGGAAATTCCGACATTGAAACAGAACAAATTTTGGACGCTATGAGAAAATCAGGTTTTGCCAAAGGTGAAATCTTTGACCCTTCAGCGATCAAGAATATTAAACTGGGTATCGAAGAACAGTATTTTTCTCACGGAAAATATTCCGTCAGAATTGAAGATAAGCTGCTTAAACAGTCGCGCAATCGGGTCAAGGTTAAATTTAATATCAATGAGGGCGAACCAGCCAGAATTCAGCGTATCAGTATTGTTGGTAATACCTTGTTTGAAGAAGAAGAACTACTTGAGCAATTTGAATTGAGGGTAGGCGGCTGGTTAGCTGTTTTTAGCAGTGATGACCAATATTCAAGAGAAAAACTTTCAGGTGATTTAGAAACGCTTCGTTCATATTATCTTGATCGTGGTTATTTAACATATGAGAACGTATCAACCCAAGTTTCAATTTCACCTGATCTAAAAGGCATGTATATCACTATCAATATTGATGAAGGTGAAAAATTTAAAGTGAATGATATTGTTTTTGCCGGTGAACTGATTTTAAACAAAGATCAACTCAAGGCAATTATGCCACTTACCAAGGGTGACATTTATTCTGCAGCAGCCATTACTTTTGCAGAGGAAAGAATTAAAGAGACTTTGGGGCTTTACGGATATGCGTTTGCTAATGTAGTGACTGTTCCCAAACTTGATGAGGCTAGTCAGAAGGTAGATTTAACATTATATTTAGAGCCAGGCAAAAAAGTTTACGTTAACAGGGTTCAATTTGCTGGTAATGAAATGACTAATGATGAAGTGTTGCGCCGTGAAGTACGAATGATGGAAGGCGGCGCTCTGTCATCATTGGGCGTTGACCGCTCAAAAGTCAGATTACAAAGATTGAATTTTCTTGAAGAAGTGGAAGCTGAAACGCCGAAAGTAGAAGGCAAGGAAGACAGGGTTGATGTTAATTACACTGTTAAGGAGCGACCAGCAGGCACTTTATCTGGCGGTGTAGGTTACAATGATACTTTTGGCGCCAGTCTCAACGCAAATATAAGTCACAGCAATTTCCTGGGATCAGGTAGAACGATTGAATTGGCAGCCAATCAGAATCGTTTTTCAGACAATATCAATGCGAATTATTTTGACCCTTATTTTACAATCGATGGTGTTAGCGCTGGTACAACCATATACTATCGTAAATCAGATTATGGAAGAATTAATCTCTCAACTATTACTCTTGACTCAGTTGGTATGGATGTTAATTTTGGTTATCCGATTAATGAAGTTACCAGACTGAATTTTGGGGTTGGATATTCTGATAATCTATTGGGTTCAGGCCGAGGCGATTCACAACAGATTATTAACTTTTTTGATTCTCAAAATCTGGACATTAGAACTACCAATGAATTTGAATATGAGCTATTCAGACTTAGTGGCAGTATTATGCGCAACACTCTAAATAGAGGGATTTTCCCGGACAGAGGGACAAGTCAAACGTTTTCAATTTCAACTACAGTTCCAGGTAGTGATTTGGAATTTTATAAAGCGGAATACAATATTGACCATTATATCCCGATTGGATCTGGTTGGACATTTTTAAGCAAATTGAAGCTCTCCTATGGTGACGGGTATGGCGATGATGATAAATTACCCTACTTTGAAAACTTCAGTGCTGGTGGTTCAGGAACTATGCGTGGTTTTGAGGGCAATACCATTGGTCCAAGGTTGATTCAACGAGTTCCTTCCTTCGGCCAAGGTCCAGGCGGCATTGATCCAATGGGTACCAATTTAAGTATTCCGTTACCACCGGAATATGATACTGTGTATGTTCTTCCACGTTCATCGGGTGGTAACGCCAGAGTGCTTGCTTCACTTGAGTTGATTTTCCCATTGCCATTTACTGAAAATAGTAATTCTGTCAGAACAAGTGCGTTTGTTGATGTTGGTAATTTATGGGATACTAAGTTCGATAGAAATATGTATTCTGATTTATCACAATCAGAATTTGATAAAATTCCAGACTATTCGTTGAAAGACAACTATCGCGTATCAGCTGGATTTTCGTTACAATGGTTGTCACCAATGGGGCCGTTGATAATCAGCTTCTCTCGTCCAATACGTAAAGACGATTTGGATGAAACGGAATCTTTCTCCTTTAATGTGGGAAGAACTTTTTAATAAATTTGTGTAAATATACAAGAAGGGTAGAAACAATGTACAAGAGAATATTATTAGTAATGACACTGATTTTTTCTGTTAGCGGTTTATCAGCAGCGGAAATGAAGGTTGGATATGTGAATCTCCAGAAGGTGATGGCGTCAATTCCGCAATATCAGGCAATTCAGGAGAAAATTGGTAAACAATTTAAAGCGAGAGAAGATGAACTAAAGAAACTGATGAAAAAAGGTCAGGAGCTTCAGGAAAAAGTTCAACGTGATGCCATGACTATGAATGGGGAAGAGCGTCAAAAAATAGGTCGTGAGATTGAAGAGCTGGAAATTGAAGTCAAACTTAAGCAAAAGTATTTACAGGAAGATGCTAATATTGCACAAGCTGTAGAGCAAAGAAACTTGAGCGCTAAAGTACAGCAAGCTATTAGCAAAGTTGTACAGCAAGAGAATTTGACGTTGGTCGTAAAAATTGAGTCAATACTATTTGCTGAGCCTTCAATGGATATTACTGATAAAGTTATTGAAGTAATGAAAAACCCATAAGGTTAATTTTATGCAGACATCATTTTCAGTCGCCGAGCTGGCAAAGGAACTTGGTGCTGAATATGTGGGTGATGGAGAAAAGCGTTTAACCAGCATCTCTACTTTGGAAAAGGCAGTTCAAGATCAAGTTACTTTTCTGAATAACCCCAAATACAGAGCTCAACTAGGCACAACCCAAGCGGGTTGTGTTTTGCTGTCTGAGGAGTTTAAAAAAGACTGTCCAACCAATTGTATTATTTTATCTGATCCTTATTTGGGATTTGCAAAAGTAGCGCAATTGATGGATACAACTCCTATTCCTGAAGTTGGCATTCACCCGGATGCTATAATTGACTCTGATGTGAAGATAGGCAAAGGCGTTTCAGTTGCCGCAGGTTGTGTCTTGCAGCCAGGCTGTATCATTGAAGATAATGTTATTCTTGAGCCTAATGTCGTTGTCGGAATAAACTCCAGAGTTGGTAAAGGCAGTCGTCTGTTTGCTAATGTTGTGGTCTATCACAATGTTTCAATTGGTCAATACTGTATAATTCATGCAGGTGCTGTAATTGGTTCTGATGGATTTGGATTTGCCAATGATAAAGGTCGATGGGTGAAAATACCGCAAACCGGTGGGGTTAAAATTGGCGATAATGTTGAAATTGGCGCCAATGCCTGTATTGACCGTGGTGCTTTGGAAGACACAATTATTGGCCATGGTGTTAAGTTAGACAATCTATGTCATATTGCTCACAATGTAGAATTGGGTGAGAATGTTGCCATGGCGGCCTATTCAGCTGTTGCTGGAAGCACTAAAGTAGGTGATGGTTGTACTTTTGGTGGAAGGGCGACAATATTGGGACATCTAAATATTGCAGCAGGATCGCACGTTACAGCAACCAGTTTGATCAATCGCTCTATTAATGAGTCTGGCGCATATTCATCGGGCACCGGAATGCAGGATAACAAGTCCTGGCGAAAGAGCGTTGCAAGATTCAGGCAGCTTGATGAAATGGCAAAGCAGATCAAGCAACTGGAAAAACAGCTCAAGCAATTGCAAGGCAAGTAGCATTGGTAGAATAATTTGATCTTTACCGATTGTTAGACCAATATTTCATTTATTTTTGTTTTAGTATTTTGTGAAATTGATTATGACTGACAAATCAAACAGTGAAATTTCAGCACTCGATATTCATCAGGTGATGAAACACCTTCCTCACCGTTATCCTTTTTTATTGGTTGATAGAGTGCTGGATTACAGGGTCAATGATTATCTGGTTGCGGTAAAAAATATTACTGTCAATGAGCCCTGTTTTACTGGTCATTTTCCTCATAGGCCGGTTATGCCAGGCGTATTAATTCTTGAAGCTATGGCTCAGGCAACTGGAATTTTGGCTTTTAAAACGCTGGGAGAATTACCCAACAACGATTCGCTTTATTATTTTGTAGGGATTGACAAGGCACGGTTCAAAAAGCCGGTCGAGCCAGGTGATCAGGTAATAATTCATGTCAATTTAATCAAGCGTAAACGCACCATGTGGAAATTTGAAGCTACTGCAAAAGTTGATGACAAGGTTGTTTGTACAGCCGATCTAATGTGTTCTAAACAGGATATTTAATCGTGATTCATTCTACTGCAATAATACATCCCTCAGCTCAGGTAGCGGATGACGTTGAAATTGGTCCATACTCGATAATTGGCGAGCATGTCAGTATTGATTCAGGGACCGTTGTTGGACCGCATGCTGTCATCAATGGACATACTGAAATTGGTAAAGGGAATAGAATTTTTCAATTCACTACCATCGGTGAGGCCAATCAGGACAAAAAATATGGTGGAGAGCCTACGCGAACAGTGATTGGTGATAATAACGTGATTCGTGAGTACGCTACTATTCACAGAGGTACAGTTCAGGACGTTGGAGTGACTACCATCGGAAATAATAATTTATTGATGGCATATAGCCATGTTGCCCACGATTGTTTGCTAAAAGACAATATTATTATGGCAAATGGTGGCAGCCTTGCAGGACATGTCAAAGTTGATGACTGGGCAATTGTTGGTGGGATTACCGGTGTTCATCAATTTGTACATATTGGCGCTCATTCATTTATTGGATTGAGAAGCATAGTAAGGCAGGATATTCTTCCTTTTGTAATGTATGTTGAGGAAGCGCCGCGAGCTATTAATACCGAGGGACTTAAACGGAGAGGTTTTACATCTGAAGATATTCGATCCATCAGAAATGCTTATAAAGCCATCTATCGACAAGGCCTGACCATAGAAGATGCCGTTAGCAAGCTGAGCGATCAAAAGCCTGTAAATCCAAACGTACAATTAATGCTGGATTTTATTGCCAAAAGTGAGCGTGGCTTGGCTCGTTAATCGACTCTGCAAAACCAGTGACAACTTAAAAATCTAAAAGATAAAATAGTGAACAAACCTACTTTCTATATAGTTGCAGGAGAGGCATCCGGAGATATTCTGGGTGCACGGTTAATGGCGGCTTTAAAACACCATTATCCTGATGCAATTTTTAAAGGGATTGGTGGTAGCTTGATGCAGTCTGAAGGGCTGAGCAGTTATTATCCAATGGATAGGTTATCGGTTATGGGGATTGTCCCAATCCTTAAAAGAATGCCAGAATTGTTATCGATGCGTAGAAGATTGGCTAAAACCATTCTTTCTGAAAAGCCGGATTGTTTTATTGGCATTGATGCACCTGAATTTAATACTCATCTTGAATTCCAATTAAAAAAAGCGGGAATAAAAACCGTTCATTATGTCAGCCCTTCAGTATGGGCGTGGCGAGAAAAAAGAATACATAAAATTGCTCAAAGTGTTTCCTTGATGCTTTGCCTTTTTCCGTTTGAATTGAAAATATACAAGCAGCATAAGGTTCCGGCGGTTTGTATAGGGCATCCTCTGGCTAATGAAATTCCTATCGAACCAGATATTCAGGCTGCCAGAAAAGCGTTAAATTTACCGCTGGACAAAAAAATGATTGCTGTACTGCCTGGTAGTAGAAGTACAGAGGTCCATTATTTGATTGATGATTTTATTCAAACCATAGAAAAAATCAGTGATCAAAATTCAGATATTTACTTTGTTATTCCTTGTGCCAACGACAAAAGAAAAAAACAAATTGAGCAATCTTTATCAAATTACCCGAATATAATTAATGTCCAATTGATAGATGGTCAATCAAGAATGGTGATGCAGGCATCTGACTATATTTTACTAGCTTCAGGAACTGCAACGCTGGAAGCCATGTTAATGAAAAAGCCGATGGTAGTTGCATACAAAATGTCTGCATTCACGCTTTGGGTATTTAGAAAACTGATTAAAATAAAATTGTTTTCTTTGCCGAATTTGTTAGCTGGTAAATCAATTGTTAAGGAATTAATTCAGGAAGATTGCACTGTAGATAATCTTTACAACGAAATGGATAAATTGATTCAGGCGGGCGAGAATAAGCCATTAGTCGAACAATTCAAAACAATACATCAATCTTTGCAGATTGGTGGTAGCGAAAAAGCAGCCAATTCGATTGTCGATTTACTTAATGGAAAGTACGATAATGCCATTTAATCAGCAATCACCAAAACAAATGGTTGCTGGCGTTGATGAAGTGGGGCGTGGGCCTTTAGCAGGCCCTGTGATAGCAGCAGCAGTGATTCTGGATCCGGAACAGCCTATTTCCGGACTGACCGATTCAAAAAAATTGTCTGAAAAAAAAAGAGAATCATTGGCACTTGAAATCAAGACTAAAGCTCTCGCCTGGAGTATTGCCAGAGCTGAAGTTGAAGAAATAGACCAGATAAACATACTACAGGCCAGCTTATTGGCTATGCAACGAGCGATTAATTCTTTAGATAAATTACCTGATTTGTGTCTTGTAGATGGCAATAAAGCGCCAAAGGTCAATATTCCAGTCACAACAATCGTCAAGGGTGATTTGACTGAGCCGGCCATTAGTGCTGCTTCAATTATTGCCAAGGTAGCCAGAGATAATGAAATGGTCGAAATGGACATGCAATTTCCTGAATATGGTTTTGCAAAGCACAAGGGATATCCAACCAAAGCGCACAGAGAAGCAATAGAACTGCATGGGATCACACCAATTCATCGGCGTTCATTTTCTCCGGTTCAAAGACAACTGGAACTGTGATAAGTTAGCAGAATAAATCAAGGCGTGATAAAAAAATAACATGAGTGATGTACCTGACAAAACTGCACAATTTATTCATTTGAGTGTTCATTCTGAATACTCCATGGTTGATGGTATCTGTCGTATAAATCCCTTAATTGAGCAGGTAGCTAATTACCAGATGCCTGCAGTTGCCTTAACAGATCACGTAAATTTCTTTGGATTAATTAAATTTTATCGCAAGGCAATTGCTAACGGCATTAAACCGATAGTCGGTGTAGAAATTCTGGTCGAGGAAGAAGGATCAGAACCTTTTAAAATAACCTTGTTGTGCAAGAATAACGAAGGTTATCTAAACGCCAAGAAACTGATTTCAAAAGCCTACCAAATCAATCAACATCATGGTCTGTCACTTGTTAAAAAACAATGGCTGGCAGAGCATTGTGATGGATTGATTGTGCTGTCTGGTGGACGAGAAGGGGATGTGGGTAAGTCTTTACTATCATCAAACCATGAGCTAGCAGCAGAACAGTTGGCATTCTGGAATACTTATTTTGCGAATAATTACTATATTGAATTACAAAGAACAGGTCGTCCCGATGAAGGGGTTTATATTCAAACAGTAGCAACTTTTGCACAAGGCGCCAGCATTCCGGTCGTGGCAACCAACGCTGTTTGTTTTCTGCAACAAGAAGATTTTGAAGCGCATGAAATTAGAGTGTGTATCAATCAGGGGCGTGTGATTGATGATGGTAACAGACCTAAAAATTACAGTAATCAGCAATATCTTCGCAGCGCTGAGGAAATGGTTGAATTATTTTCTGATATTCCCGAGGCTATAGAAAACACAATTGAAATTGCCAAACGATGCAATTTGCTTCTGAATTTGGGTGATTATTATTTGCCAAATTATCCTGTACCGGAAGGAATGACAATTGAAGATTATTTCTGCCAATTGAGTGAGCAGGGATTAGAAGAGAGACTGGTTAAGTTGTTTGACGCTAATGCTGCTGATTTTGGCGAAAAAAGAAAACCCTATGATGAAAGATTAAAAATTGAATTAGACGTTATTAATCAGATGGGGTTTCCCGGTTACTTTTTGATTGTTGCGGATTTTATCGGATGGGCCAAGCAAAATAAAATTCCGGTTGGTCCCGGGCGTGGTTCTGGTGCTGGTTCTTTGGTTGCGTATGCCTTAAAAATTACTGATCTGGATCCACTTGAATATGATCTGCTGTTTGAAAGATTCCTGAATCCTGAAAGGGTTTCAATGCCGGATTTTGATATTGATTTTTGTATGGATGGTCGTGACCGCGTTATTGATTATGTCGCTGAAAAATACGGCAGAAATTGTGTTTCACAGATAATCACTTTTGGGCGAATGGCTGCCAAAGCGGTAATCAGAGATGTCGGCCGTGTACTTAGCCAGCCGTATGGTTACGTTGACAAAATATCCAAAATGATACCATTCGATCTGGGTATTACACTGAGCAAAGCCTGGGAGCAGGAAGAAGAGATACGAAGTCGTTATGAACAGGAAGAAGAGTTTCAGGCGATGTGGGATATGGCGATTAAATTGGAAGGTATCACCAGAAATGCAGGCAAACATGCCGGCGGTGTTGTGATATCCCCAACTGATTTAACAGATTTTTCAGCGCTATATTGTGATGAAACTGGTGGCGGCCTGGTCACTCAATTTGATAAAGATGATGTTGAATCGGCTGGATTGGTAAAGTTTGACTTTTTGGGTTTGCGAACACTTACCATCATAGATTGGGCAGTTGATATTGTAAATAAACAATTACTTCAGGATGATCAGGAAAAACTGGATATTGAAAAAATCGATCTGAATGATACCAGGACCTTTGAATTATTAAAATCAGGTAACACTTCAGCTGTATTTCAGCTGGAATCTCGTGGAATGAAGGAGCTGATAAAGAAACTCTTGCCTAGCAGTTTTGAAGATATTATCGCTCTTGTTGCATTATTTAGACCTGGACCACTTGGTTCTGGTATGGTTGATGATTTTATTAATCGTAAGCACGGCAGGCAGGAAGTGGCCTATCCGCATCCAGATTATCAGCATGCCGATCTGGAACCGGTTCTTGCACCAACCTATGGGATCATCCTGTATCAGGAGCAGGTAATGCAAATTGCTCAGGTATTGGCAAATTTCACCCTGGGTGGCGCCGACCTGTTACGTCGTGCAATGGGTAAGAAAAAACCTGAGGTGATGGAAGAGCAACGAAAAATATTTATTCAAGGTGCACTCGAAAGGAATATTGATTCAGATTTGGCAGGTAATATTTTTGATTTGATGGAAAAATTTGCCGGGTATGGATTTAATAAATCGCACTCGGCAGCTTATGCATTAGTATCATTTCAGACGGCATGGCTTAAAACTCACTATCCTGCTGCATTCATGGCTGCGGTTATGTCCGCTGATATGGACAATACTGATAAGGTTGTGAGTTATGTTGACGATGTTAAGGAGATGGGAATAGAGATTGTACCGCCTGATGTCAATGCAGGGAGTTATAAGTTTTCTGTTCTCAATGAAAAAACAATTGTTTACGGGATTGGCGCGATTAAAGGCGTTGGTGAGTCAGCTATTCAATCAATTGTTGATGAGCGATTGCAAAAAGGGTTATTCAAAGACCTTTTTGATTTTTGTCGTCGTGTTGATTTAAGAAAGGTCAATCGTCGTAGTCTGGAAGCATTAATCAAAGCCGGAGCGCTGGATAGTTTAGGAACTAACAGAGCAACATTGATGCAATCACTTGAGCAAGCAATAAAAAGTGCTGAGCAATTTAATCGAGACCAACAGTTGGGACAGAACGACTTGTTTGGAAGTTCCAGCGAAAGTGAAGTGCCTCGTGAAGAGTTAATGCAGATGCCTGAGTGGTCACAGAAGATAATGTTACAGGGTGAAAAAGAGACTTTGGGACTTTATTTAACCGGACATCCTGTTGATGAATATCTTGATGAAATTAAACAGTTCTGTCAATCTCGATTATCACAGCTAAGACCAGGTAATAAAGGCAATTCAGTAACTGTTGCTGGCCTGGTAATTGGTATTCGAATGATGAAGACCAGGCAAGGTGCCAGTTGGGCTATTGTGTCAATTGATGATCGAAGTGGACGACTGGATGTTATGGTCTTTAACCGGTTATTTGATTCCATTAAAGATATTTTGAAAAAAGATACTGTGATGGTTTTTAAGGGAGAAGTTGCTAATGATGATTTTTCTGGTGGTTTGAAAATGACCGCTGATGATGGCTGGCAGTTGACGGAAATTAGAGAAAAACAATCTCGTCATCTGGAAATTATGGTGGACTTGTCTCAAAACCCGGTACTGGCAGAAAATATCGTGAGTATTTTAAATCATTATAAAGGAGGCTTGTGTCCGGTAAAAATAAAGTGTCAGTTGGGTGATGTTAAGGCAGATCTCATGGCAGGAGGCAATTGGTCAGTTAAACCAACAGATGAGCTATTACTTGATCTGGCTTCAGTTGAAGGATGTCAGTCAGTCAAAATGATTTATCAGGATTAGTTGTAAGATATTAGTTAGTAGAAGTTAATTGTCTGCCAACACTTTTTGCATTCTGTAGTCATCCATAATATATCCTTCTCCAATATCAATTTGAATTGATTCAATTGAAACAAATCCCATTTTTAAATAGATGTGATAGGCGGGATTATATTTATTGACGGTTAATTCAATAATTTCACAACCAAGTTGACAGCCAAGCGCTTCGATATAATCAAGCATTTTTCTGGCAAGTCCTTGACCTCGATACAGATTTGAAAGGTAAAACTTACTCAGGAATAGTGTGTTTTCTCTTTGTTGCACGGACATGTAACCTGCTGTCGAATTATCAAACTGAATAATAAAATACGAGTAGCCTTCATTCATTTGTTTTTCAACTGCAAGCTGACTTTGAAAGTTTTTAAGCATATATTCAACCTGATCGGCGCCAATAATTGGTGTATAGTGCTCTCGCCAAATAGGTTTGGCTATTTCAGCAATATGATTGGAATCGCTTGTTTTTGCAGGAATAATTTTAAGCATGTTGTCTTATTTCACCATAATCTTTTGAAATCTATCATAATTCTCTATAATTTTAGCAATTTGCTCTTCTGTTTAATCAGGAAGTAAGCGATAATCGGGGCAGATCATTTGCTAATAGCAAATCAAATGATAATAATGTTTAAATTAAGTTACAACGCGGAATTACACTAAATTATGTTTAACAAGATTAAAGGGCTTTTTTCTGCTGACCTTTCTATTGATCTGGGGACAGCCAATACCTTGATTTATATGAGAGACAAGGGAATTGTTTTAAATGAACCTTCAGTTGTGGCCATTCGCCATGAAAGAGGTGGTGGCAAATCTATCGCAGCAGTTGGTCGCGATGCGAAATTAATGCTAGGTAGAACACCAGGCAATATTACTGCTATCAGACCTATGAAAGATGGTGTCATAGCAGATTTTGATGTCACCAAAAAAATGTTACAGGAATTTATTCTCAAGGTTCATGATACACAGTTTTTTATGCGACCAAGTCCACGGGTTTTAATTTGTATTCCCTTTGGTTCTACTCAAGTAGAACGAAACGCAATTAAGCAATCGGCTTATGATGCAGGTGCTAGAGATGTGTATTTGATCGAAGAACCTGTTGCAGCAGCAGTTGGCGCAGGTTTACCAGTTGGTGAAGCTCATGGTTCTATGGTGGTCGATATTGGTGGTGGTACAACGGAAATAGCACTTTTGTCATTAAATGGTGTTGTATCGGCGGATTCTGTCAGAATTGGTGGTGACAAGTTTGATGAAGCTATTATTGATTACATTCGACGTAATTATGGCACCGTCATAGGTGATGCAACTGCAGAGAAAATCAAACATGAAATTGGCAATGCCTATCCGAGCAGTGAAGTGTTGGAGATAGATGTTCGTGGTCGTAATTTGGCAGAGGGAGTTCCAAAGAGTTTTACCATTAACAGTAACGAAGTGCTGGAAGCTCTGCAAGATCCACTTAATGGTATTGTAAAGGCTGTGAGATCAGTTCTTGAAAAATCACCTCCAGAATTGGCGGCTGACATTTCCGAGAGAGGAATCGTTTTAACTGGCGGTGGAGCCTTGATCAGGGATATAGATAGAATGTTTTTAGAAGAAACAGGTTTACCGGTAATTGTTGCTGAAGATCCTTTAACCTGTGTTGCGCGTGGTGGCGGGATAGCTCTTGAAACTATTGAAGAGCACGGTGGCGATCTTTTTTCTCAGGATTAATTAAAAACATGATTTGATTTTAAACGTGAAGCAGCAATCATTATGATTGCTGTTTTGCTATTTAGAGGGCATATCAGTATTTTCCTCGGCCATCTCTGAAGCCATCAATGTGTTTTTCATTAACATTGCAACCGTCATCGGCCCTACTCCACCTGGTACTGGCGTTATCCAACTGGCTCTTTGTTCTGCAACGTCAAACTCTACGTCACCTGTAAGTTGACCATTATCCATTCTGTTGATCCCGACATCAATTACTACGGCATCAGGCTTGATCCAGTTTCCTTTGACAAGGTTTGGAATACCAACTCCCACGACTAACAAATCTGCCTGTGAGACAAAAGAGGGTAAATCGTCAGTAAATTTATGACAGACAGTGACAGTGGCTCCTCTAAGGAGTAACTCCATAGCCATAGGACGGCCGACAATGTTACTAGCACCTACAATTACAGCATGTCTTCCTCTGGGCTCAAAACCTATTGAATCCAGCATATGAATAACGCCATAAGGGGTGCATGGTCTTAATAAGGGAATTCTTTGAACCAACCTGCCAATATTGTAGGGATGAAAACAATCAACATCTTTTAAAGGAGATATTGTCTCAATCACTTCACTGGCATCAAGATGATCAGGCAGAGGTAGCTGAACCAATATCCCGTTAACAGACTTGTCGTCATTTAATTTTCTAATTTCTTCGATAAGCTGTTCTTGTGAGACAGAACGATCCAGTTCTATATGCGTGGATTTAAAGCCTATTTCATGACAAGCATTTATTTTTTTGTTTACGTAAACGTTGGAAGCAGGGTCATTGCCAACAAGAATTACCGCTAAATTGGGAGCAGTTTTGCCTTCTTTTAGTCGTAATTCTACCTTTTGTTTGATCTCATTTCTAAGTTCAAGAGATATTTTATTGCCATCAATTCGCTTTGCTACCATATGATATTTTTTTCTGCCAGTTATAAAAAAACAGGATTTCTATTTTCTCAGTTGTTGTAAGCAAAGCCAAGTAAAAATTTTTTTTCAAAATAATTATCATTGCTTGTTGACGGAAAACGCTTTAGCCAGTATTATTCCGCGCTCGTTGGGTCACAACGCCCAATAGATATATACGGGGAATAGCGCAGTCTGGTAGCGCGCCTGCTTTGGGTGCAGGATGTCGGGGGTTCGAATCCCTCTTCCCCGACCAGGTTTTGAACACTCGAAATTCATTTTTCGGTGTTTTGTACGTGGGGTTTACATTGGAACAATGCGCCCGTAGCTCATCTGGATAGAGCATCGGCCTTCTAAGCCGAGGGTAGCAGGTTCGAATCCTGCCGGGCGCGCCAGTTTAATGTGTCTGGGTATTGATTCAATTGTGAGTTATTGACAGTGCAAATAAAACTGACAAAGTCAGTTAAGTTTTGTACCGAAATGCGTTTATACTCTTTGAGCTATAAGAGATTAACGCAAACAATTTTTATGGTGGACGTAGCTCAGTTGGTAGAGCCCCGGATTGTGATTCCGGTGGTCGTGGGTTCAATCCCCATCGTCCACCCCATATATCAATCAGGTATTAGAGCAAGCTTGCTCAATATCAGATTAATGTAAACACAAATAGGCGAGAGTGGCGGAATTGGTAGACGCGCTGGATTTAGGTTCCAGTGTCTTGCGGCGTGAGAGTTCGAGTCTCTCCTCTCGCACCATTTGTGTAAATAGTAATTCATACAGAGCTAGAAAGATAACAATCTGACACTTTGGTGATAATTGAATAAAAGATAATTATTGAAAGTCAGTTGGAGCAAATAAATGCAAGTTTCAGTTGAAACAACCAGTGGTTTAGAGCGTAAGCTAACTATTGCCGTACCAGCGAGCAAGGTAGATGATGTCGCTTTGGACAAGATGAAAGAATTAGCCAAAACACAAAGGCTAAAAGGTTTTCGTCCTGGTAAAATTCCGCTTAATGTCATTAAGAAGCAGTTTGGTAAGCACGTTAGACAAGACGTGATCAACGACGTTATGCAACGTTCATTCTATGAAGCTGTGATGCAAGAAAAGCTTCAGCCAGCTGGTGTTCCTAAAATTGAAGCAATTAATGTTGATGAAGGTAAAGATCTTGAATTTACAGCGATATTCGATATTTATCCAGAACCCAAAATAACAGATTTCAAAAAACTTTCTGTCGAGAAACTTGAATCATCAGTTAGTGATGATGATTTGAATAAAATGATTGGTACGCTCTGTGAACAACAGGCTGACTGGGTAGAAAGTAAAGGAAAGGCAAAAGAAAAAGATCAGGTGATTATCGATTTTAAAGGAACAATCGATAAAGAGGCTTTTGCAGGCGGTTCAGCTAATGATTTTGCAGTTGTGTTAGGCACAGGCCAGATGATTCCGGGCTTTGAAGATCAATTAACAGGCTGCAAGGCGGGCGACAGTCTGGATATAAAAGTTACATTCCCTGAGGATTATCAAAGTCAGGAAGTGGCGGGTAAAAAAGCAGTATTTGAAACTTTGGTAAAAACGGTTAACAGTAAAAAGAATTTGTCCCAAAAAGAGTTGGCGGAAAAGCTTGGCATTGAAAAAGGTGATGTCGATGCCATGAAAGCTGATATCCGTAAAAATATGGAAAGAGAATTAAGCCAATCAGTACAGGGTAGAGTTAAAGAAGCTGTTATGTCTGCATTGGTTGATGCCCATGATTTTGATATTCCTGCTTCAATGGTTGAAGGTGAAATTGAGCAGCTAAAGGCTCAGGCAATGCAGCAATTTGGTGGCGCTCAGGGTGGGAATTTGCCTGATTTGCCATCAGAATTATTTCAGGATCGAGCAGAGCGACGAGTCAAATTAGGTTTGCTTCTTTCGGAAATCATTAAACAAAATGATCTTAGAGCTGATTCAGCACAGGTTAAATCCCGTTTGGAAGAATTGGCATCGGTTTACGAACAGCCGGAAGAAGTTGTTAATTACTATATGTCTGATAAAAACAGACTGGCTGAAATTGAACAACTTGTATTGGAAGATAGTGTAATAGATTTTGTATTGTCCTCTGCCAAGGTTAAGGTTAGTAAATTATCCTTCGACGAGGTAATGAATCCTGGCAAACAAGCGGATAAACCTGCAAAAAAGTCTACTTCTAAAAAGGCAAGCAAGAAGAAAGAAACTGGCGAGAAAACAACAAGTAAAAAGGCGACAAGCAAAAAAGCCTCTAAAAAATAAAAAAAATATAGAATTTAGTGATTTTATATTTAACAACCCAGTATCTAAGCTGCTATAGTTTAACTAATAAAACTGTTTCAGCTTGGGTATTGGGTTTTGATTTTTAGAAGAGAAAAGGAAATGATATGACAGCAACTGAATCACTAATGAATGAACAAGCTCTTGGGCTTATTCCAATGGTTGTTGAGCAGACAGCAAAGGGTGAGCGTTCTTACGATATCTACTCGAGATTGTTGAAAGAGCGAGTCATCTTTCTTGTAGGGCCAGTGGAAGATCATATGGCCAATCTTATCGTTGCTCAGATGTTATTTTTGGAATCCGAAAATCCTGATAAAGATATCTCTCTTTATATAAATTCTCCTGGCGGTGCAGTAACAGCCGGAATGGCCATTTACGATACCATGCAATTTATCAAGCCAGACGTTTCGACTTTATGTATCGGGCAGGCTTGTAGTATGGGGGCTTTTTTACTTGCTGGTGGTGCTAAAGGCAAGAGATTTGCTTTACCTAACTCCAGAATTATGATTCATCAACCATTAGGTGGATTTCAAGGTCAGGCTTCTGATATTGAAATTCACGCCAGAGAAATTCTTAAAATGCGTGAAACGCTAAACAAGATACTGGCAGACCATACTGGCAAGAAGCTGAAAGATCTGGAAAAAGATACTGATAGAGATAATTTTATGAGTGCGCAGGAAGCTGCTGATTACGGTATAGTCGATAGCGTTATGAGCACCAGAGGCTAGTTATCAGTAATTATCTGGAAAATTATCACAATTCAGGATTTTTTTGCCACTTTATAGTCGACAAACCTAGGTAAAAAGGTCTAAGCTAACAGGTAGGAATGATTTTGTCCTTCTGGTTTAAAGATACGGTAGAAAGCTTTAAAGGTGACCAATGAGTGACAACAGAAAATCTGGCGGAAGTGATGACAATGGAAAGCTGCTTTACTGTTCTTTTTGCGGTAAGAGCCAACATGAAGTCCGAAAGTTAATCGCTGGCCCATCGGTATTTATCTGTGATGAATGCGTAGAACTGTGCAATGATATAATTCGTGAAGAAATTCAGGAAGTTGCGCAGGATAGTGAACAAGATAAACTGCCAAAACCAAGAGAAATAAATGAGATACTTGAGCAGTATGTCATTGGGCAATCTGCTGCCAAGCGTGTCCTGTCTGTTGCGGTATACAATCATTACAAGAGATTGCAAACTGACACTAACCGCAGTGAAGAGGTAGAGCTGGGTAAAAGTAATATTTTATTGGTTGGCCCAACAGGAAGCGGTAAAACGCTGCTAGCCGAGACTCTTGCCAGATTACTGGATGTACCTTTTACTATTGCTGACGCTACAACACTCACTGAGGCTGGTTATGTAGGTGAAGATGTTGAAAATATCATTCAAAAATTGCTACAAAAATGCGATTATGATGTCGAAAAGGCGCAAAAAGGTATTGTGTATATCGACGAGATCGACAAAATTTCAAGAAAATCAGACAATCCCTCTATTACTCGTGATGTTTCAGGCGAAGGTGTTCAACAGGCGCTCTTAAAGCTTATTGAAGGTACCGTGGCTTCAGTTCCTCCTCAAGGTGGGCGCAAGCATCCACAACAGGAATTCCTGCAAGTTGACACCAGTAGTATTCTGTTCATTTGTGGCGGGGCTTTTGCCGGGCTTGATAAAATTATCAGAGATAGAAGTGAGCGTTCTGGAATTGGATTTTCCGCTCAGGTAAGAAGCAAAGATGATAACAAAAATGTAGGTGAGGTTTTTAAAGAAATTGAACCTGATGATTTGGTTAAATACGGTTTGATCCCTGAATTTGTTGGGCGTTTGCCTGTAATTGCAACTTTGGAAGAGCTGGATGAAGCATCCTTGATCAAGATTTTAACTGAACCTAAAAATGCTTTAACCAAACAGTATGGAAAATTGTTTGAGATGGAAGGCGTCAATCTTGAATTCAGGGAAGATGCCTTAAAAGCAGTTGCGCAAAAGGCTATGGAAAGAAAAACCGGTGCCAGGGGCTTGCGTTCAATTCTTGAAAAAGTTTTACTGGACACCATGTATGATTTGCCTTCCCTGGAATCTGTTTCCAAAGTTGCTATAGATGCTGCTGTCGTTGATGGTGAGTCTGAACCACTTTTAATCTATGAAAATCAGGACAAAAAAGCAGTTGAGCAATAAAACTGGTTAAGGCCAGTTTTTTTTGTTGAAAAATTGCTATTCGTCCCAATAATAGTCTGAAGAAAACGTTATATTGCGAATTGATTTAAAATTGAACCAACTCGACTGGCAATAGACTATATAAGGTATTGGCTACAAATCAGTAGATTTTGACCAATTGAAGCATCTTCTTGCCGAGCACTGAGAAACAAAATGACTATTGAAAAAGAAAGTATTCAAATTCCGGTTTTACCACTCAGAGATGTTGTGGTGTTTCCCAATATGGTAATTCCACTATTTGTGGGACGAGAAAAGTCAATTCAGGCTTTGGAATATGCATCAGACAACCATAATCAGGTTTTGTTGGTAGCTCAAAAGGATGCTAATACTGATTCTCCAGGGCAAAAAGATGTTTATTCTATTGGTTGTTTGGCAAATATTCTTCAATTGCTCAAATTGCCTGATGGAAACCTGAAAGTTTTGGTTGAGGGTGTTTCGCGAGTCAAGCTTTCAAAGCTCACAACAGGAGGTAGTTTTTGGAGTTCTGATTATCAGATCCTTGAATCTATACAGCTTTCTGAATCTCAGGATGTTCTTATTCGCTATGCCAAAGAAATTTTTGAAAACTACGTTAAATTAAACAAAAAGATACCTATTGAAGTTTTAAACAGTATTAATACTGTTGAAGATCTGGATAAATTATCCAATATCATTTCTGCCCATTTATTGCTTAAAATATCCAAAAAACAAAAAGTTTTGGAAATTACATCGATTTCCGAGCGGATAGAATATCTAATTGCGTTGATGGAATCTGAAATTGATCTGCTTAATGTAGAGAAAAAAATACGCGGGCGGGTTAAAAAGCAGATGGATAAAAGTCAGAGAGACTATTATCTTAATGAACAGGTCAAGGCAATTCAGAAAGAATTGGGTGATGATGATTTTAGTGAAATAGAGGAGCTGGGCAAAAATATTGATGATGCTGGTATGCCCAAAGATGTCAGAGAAAAAGCCCACAGCGAACTGAAAAAACTTAAAATGATGTCCAGCATGTCTGCTGAAGCTACTGTTATACGTGGTTATCTCGATTGGTTAATTGGAATACCCTGGAAAAAAAGAAGTAAACTAAATCAGGATATTAAATTTGCTCAAGATATTCTTGAAGCAGATCATTATGGTCTTGAAGAAGTAAAAGAGCGCATTCTTGAATATTTGGCTGTGCAAACCAGAGTGAAAAAACTTAAAGGTTCAGTGTTATGTCTGGTTGGGCCGCCTGGTGTCGGGAAAACATCATTGGGTGAATCAATTGCCAAGGCCACAGGCAGAGAGTTTGTCAGAATGTCACTTGGAGGCGTGCGTGACGAGGCCGAAATAAGAGGTCACAGGAGAACTTATATTGGTTCTATGCCTGGAAAAATACTGCAAAAATTGAGTAAAGCCAAGGTTAAAAACCCGCTGTTTTTATTAGATGAAATTGATAAAATGGCTATGGATATGCGCGGCGACCCTGCTTCTGCGCTACTGGAAGTACTTGATCCGGAGCAAAATAACAAATTTAGCGATCACTATCTTGAAGTAGATTATGATTTGTCTGAAGTTATGTTCGTTTGCACTGCCAATTCAATGAATATTCCAGATCCTCTTTTAGATAGAATGGAAGTGATCAATCTGTCTGGTTATACAGAAGATGAGAAAATGAATATTGCAAGACGATATTTGTTACCTAAACAGATGAATGTAAACGGTTTAGAACAAGATGATTTAAAGATCGCTGATTTATCTATTAAAGAAATAATCCGAAAATATACGCGCGAAGCAGGCGTTAGAAGTTTGGAAAGAGAAATATCCAAAATTTGTCGAAAAGTAGTAAAACAGCTTTTATTCGACAAAAAGAAAGAGCAGATTAAAGTTACCAACAAGAATTTAGCAAAATTACTCGGTGTAGAAAAATTTGATTATGGTCAGGCTGGCGAAAAAGATCAGGTCGGATTGGTGACAGGTTTGGCATGGACTCAGGCAGGTGGAGATTTGCTAACTATTGAAGCTGCAATCATAAATGGTAATGGTAAAACCCAGTCAACCGGTCATTTGGGTAAGGTAATGCAAGAATCTGTAAAAGCAGCTATGACAGTCGTAAGAAGCCGTTCAGAAGCTCTTGGAATTAAACATGACTTCTATCAAACCAGTGATATTCATGTTCATGTTCCTGAGGGCGCAACGCCAAAGGATGGTCCAAGCGCAGGTAGTGCGATATGCACTGCTCTGGTCTCAGCTTTAACGGGTATTGCTGTAAGAAAAGATGTTGCCATGACAGGGGAAATAACGCTCCGTGGAGAGGTTCTCCCTATAGGTGGGTTGAAAGAGAAATTACTTGCAGCTCACAGAGGCGGAATAAAAAGAGTTTTAATCCCCTTTAAAAATCGTAAAAATCTGGAAGATATTCCGGATAATGTCATCGATGGATTGGAGATAATACCTGTAAAATGGATTGATGAAGTGTTGGAAAAAGCATTGATTAGCTTGCCAACGCCTCTGGTTAATCAGGAAAAGTCTTTGACGGAAGTGAAAAATCAAGACGAAAAAGACGAAGAATACATCAAACCACATTAATTGTGGCTTGAAAAAAATTGACTCAATTTTTGTTTTAAAAGCTGATTTTTTGACAAAAAAAGGGGAAATATGCAGTAATTTTAA
>JAOUOC010000206.1 GCA_029880585.1 Gammaproteobacteria bacterium | reverse complement strand
CACCAATTTCAACACCTAGATCACCGCGAGCCACCATCACAGCAGAAGACGCCATAATAATCTCATTCAGGGTTTCATCACTGGCAACCGTTTCAGCTCTTTCTATTTTTGCTACGATACCTGCTTGACAGTTTTCTGCTCTGGCAAGACTTTCTGCATAACGTATATCTTCAGCATTGCGTGGAAATGATACGGCCAGATAATCCACATCCATTTTGGCGGCAGTTTTAATATCTTCCTTGTCTTTATCGGTTAAAGCCGCAGCACACAAACCACCACCACGAAGATTTATACCTTTATTGTTGGAAAGTTTTCCACCTATAACTACTTTGGTAAAAACCTTATTACCCTCTATTTTGGTTACAATCAATTCAACTCTGCCGTCATCAAGAAGCAGGGTATTACCAACCTTACATTCGTTAGGCAGGTTTTTGTAATCTATACCGACTTGAGTTTCATCTCCTTCTTCTTTGCCCAGATCGCCATTAAGTATGAATTCAGCGTCATTTTTAAGAGTGACAACACCTTCCCTGAACCGTGAAATACGAATTTTAGGGCCTTGCAGATCGCCGAGGATGGCAACATTAACATTAAGCTCTTCAGCCACCTTTCTGACCATGTGGGCGCGATTGATATGTTCTTCTGCCGAACCGTGAGAAAAATTCATCCTCACAACATTAGCGCCTGCCAAAAGTAGTGATTTGATTGCTGATTCATTATCAGTCGAAGGACCTAAAGTAGTGACAATTTTAGTACGACGTATAGCCAAAAGTGTTCTCCAATAAACTGCTTGATTTTTTTGTCAGGTATTTTGATTGCATCCATTTTTAAAAATAGTCGAAAAAATTTTCGATATATTCAAAATCAACCTTGAATTTCTTTAATTATAACCCAATTGTAAGAACATTAATTCAATAGTTAAATGAAATTTTATTAATTTTAAGTCTGAGGGATTTGTTATGTCTGAAACCGTCAATAAAGAAGTTCACAGTTTTCAAACTGAGGTTAAACAACTACTCCATTTGATGATTCACTCCTTGTACAGTAACAAGGAAATATTTCTACGGGAATTGATTTCCAACGCAGCTGATGCCGCTGATAAATTACGTTTTGAAGCGTTGAGTCACAAAGATTATTACGAAGATGATAGCGAATTAAAGATCAGGATTACCACCGACAAAGATAAAGGAACTGTTACGATTGCTGATAACGGCATTGGTATGGATAAAGACGAGATTATGAGTAATCTTGGTACTATCGCACGATCAGGTACTTCTGAATTCCTGAAATCCTTAAGTAAGGAACAAAAAGCTGACAGTCAGTTGATTGGTCAGTTTGGTGTAGGATTCTATTCTTCCTTTATTGTTGCCGATAGTGTTGAAGTTCGCAGCCGACGTGCAGGTAAAAAAGCAGATGAAGCGGTAAGTTGGTCTTCAAAAGGTGATGGCGAGTATACGCTTGAATCGATAGAAAAGGCGGACAGAGGTACAGAAATCATTCTGCATCTTAGAGAAGATGAAAAAGAGTTTCTGGAAGATTGGCGTATCAGAACCATCGTTGGTAAATACTCTGATCATATTTCTTTGCCTGTCGAAATGGAGAAGATGGATTTTGGTCAGGATGAAGACACAAAAGAAAAAGATGAAGTGGTTGTTCCCGAGTTTGAAGTGATTAACAAGGCGACAGCACTTTGGACGCGTGGTAAGTCAGATATTAAAGAAGACGAATACAAAGAGTTTTACAAGCATATTTCACATGACTTTAATGAACCACTGACCTGGTCACATAACAAGGTAGAAGGTAAACAGGAATATACCAGCCTTTTATATATACCAGCGAAAGCACCTTTTGATCTCTGGAATAGAGAAAAACCACGCGGTGTAAAACTTTATGTGCAACGTGTGTTTATTATGGATGATGCCGAGCAATTCCTCCCAGTTTATTTGCGAATGGTAAGAGGTGTACTGGATTCATCAGATTTACCATTGAATGTTTCTCGTGAAATTCTGCAGGATAGTGCTGTTTCTCAGTCATTGAAAAATGCTTGTGTCAGTCGTGTTTTGAGTATGTTGCAAAAGATGGCTAAAAGCCAAAAAGAGGATTATCAAACTTTCTGGAATGAGTTTGGTTCTGTCTTTAAAGAAGGTTTGGCTGAAGATTTTGCCAACAAGGACAAAATTGCTGGTTTGGTAAGATTCGCGTCCACACACGAAAACAGTGATGTGCAGAATGTTTCATTGGCTGATTATATTGGCAGAATGAAACCGGAGCAGGACAAGATTTATTATATTGTTGCAGATAACTTTGCCACAGCCAAAAGTAGTCCACATCTTGAAGTTTATAAAAAGAAAGGTATTGAAGTGTTGATTCTTTCTGATCGTATTGATGAATGGGTTATGGGACACCTGACCGAATTTGAAGGTAAAAAACTTCAGGCTGTAACACATGGTGAACTGGATTTAGGTGCGCTGGAAACTGAGGAAGATAAAAAGGCAACTGAAAAGGCATCAAAAGATAATGCTGATTTAATTGATAAAATCAAAGGTTATCTTGGAGATAAGGTGGAAGAAGTGAAAGTTTCTTCCAGATTGGCTGAATCTCCTTCCTGTGTGGTTTCCAGTAATGATGCGATGAGTTTGCAAATGGCAAGGCTCATGAAGTCAGCCGGTCAGCAGGTGCCAGAAATTAAACCGATTTTTGAAATTAACATTGAACATCCTTTGGTTAAACAACTGGATAACAAAATGGATGATGAAACATTCAATGATTGGGTTTCAGTACTTTATGATCAGGCCATTCTTTCTGAAAGCGGACATCTGGATGATCCTTCATCATTTACGCAAAAACTGAATCGCTTATTGTTGAAATAACCTTCTCGACAATGATGTAGTATTAAGGAGTCTGCGGGCTCCTTTTTTGTTATACCAATAACATAATACGTATACTGTCATAGCGAGGAGTTTACGACGTGGCTATCTCCCAATTGATATTGCTTATTCACCGTCGTTCTGGTGACTACCAGAATCCATTGGTTGTCTGAGTGCATATAATATCCTGTTGCCATGACTGAGGAAGTGGTGTAAGTTACTGGAAATATTAAAGAAAAGGTAGTTGTATGCGCAGCGTGCATATAATAACTGTTAGGGGCATGGCATGATTGAGGAGAGTTCCAAAATAATAATGCTCAAGAGAGAGGCTGCGACATTTGTCTATTCGACTTTTGTTCTTACAGAATTTGAGGCCGAACAACATGCCTCAGGAATGATTGGCCTTGTTGATGCAAAGGGGGGCGACGTGGAGGTAATGAGTCTTGATCACCTTTGTGGCATGCTTACAAAAAGCCTGAACGAAAAGTACGCTTGGCGAAGCGATGTAAAAAAACAGAAATGGCTGTCGAAACAAGAGGAGGGCATTCAGGGTTATAACGTGTACCTTGATAGTAGGCGAGATTCCCCGTTCAAGAAATGGTGAGAACAAGGCGCCTCGTTCGCGCAACAAGCTGCACTAAACATTCAAAGCTTCATTTTGTCTGTCCGTGGGCTCGACTTTATGTTACTAGAGAGACAATGTTGAAAATATTTATATCGGTTCTTGTACTAATGTTTGCTTCTAACAGTCATGCTTGTTTTCAGCCACCAGAAGGACTAATTGAATCACATCAGTTTCAAGCGAAGTCTTACTTCACGGTAGCCATAGTTCTATTAATAGCTCCTATCCTTCTTCGGTTAATTTCTAATCGTAATAGAGTTTGGGTACCGTTGTTATGTGTCGCTACTTTTACGTATTTCCCAGCTTATCTTTGGCACCGGGGACAAGCTTATTCATCAGCTTGTGGCATACCTGAAATCGTATTAGCATTTCAAATACTGGCAGGTGGGTATGCTGTTTTGTTTATATACGAGGCGTTTTACTTTTATAAAAATAGCCGCTCAAAAGCAACATAACTATACGCTCGTTGGAACCAGTTACCGAACTGGCTCCACAGCAAAACCGTTACATGTAGTCAACTATGGATGAATTTATATCAATAATACAGTTCCGCACGGCAATACCTTTTGGCTACTTGCTATTTTCGCTACTTTGGCTAAGTGTTGTAGCATGGTCGTTAAAAAATATTTTAAACAATCTCCGGGAAAAGAAATTTTATAGTCCAAGGCTTTATATTGCGGGGAGCTTGCTGGTACTTTCTGTTGGGTATGTAATTGCAAGCGTAAAATATTCAGAAAACATCAATATGAATCCATTTTTTAATGAGTCCGATTTGGTTGGTGAGTGGAATTATGGTAGCTCAAATTTAGTGCTTAAACCTGATGGTACGGCTGAAATTAACCTTAGTAAATCTTTGCTTGAAAGATTGGATATAGATAACGGGGAAGGCTATTGGCGCAAAAAAGGCGACTTTAATCTGGTGTTATGGAGCAATGAGGTTAACTTTGTGTCAAATAATAGAATGCTTCGTGTAATAGAATATGCTGATAAATATCGGTTAATTATCGAAGATTACGATGATCTTGATATGTGGGATGGAAGCCTTGGTTTTAAGCAGAAAAACAAGTGACACATCTAATCCAACTGAAGCCAACCCGGCAATAAAATCGTACCTACGGTGCTGAAAACAATTAGTTTTCTTCTATACTTATAAATAAACTTGATCAAGTTTTTTGTTTACTAACTAACATTTAAATTTAAAGCGATAAAGGTAGGCTGCAATGATTGAAGAGAGAAGAAAGCATATAAGAGAATCCCGCCAGGAAAAGGTGATAGTCAACGTAATCACATGTGAAAAAGAAATCAAGGAAATGTCTTTTGAATGTTTGTCTAAAGATTTTTCAGCC
>JAOUOC010000205.1 GCA_029880585.1 Gammaproteobacteria bacterium | reverse complement strand
AAAGCCTTTACTGCGATAATCGAACCAGCTGAAGCGATCATCAACTTCAGGATAGTGTTTGCGATAAGTATCAACAAATCCTTTATCAACAACTGTTTTCAACCACTCTCGCTCTTCTGGCAAGAAACTACACTTACCCGTTTGTAACCAGCGTTTGGCATTCGCTTCACCAATACCAATATCGTTATCTTTAAAAGAAATATTCATATCGCCAACGACCAGCCAGTTGGAACTCATCACATCATCTGATAAATAACGATTCAAATCGGCGTAAAATTTCTCCTTTGCCGGAAATTTGGTTTCGTGATCACGACTTTCACCTTGCGGGAAATAACCATTAAACACAAAGAATTGCTGACCATTAACTTCATGCTCGGTGATCATCACTCGTCTTTGTGCATCATCTTCATCGGTTGGAAAGCCTTTTTGATGAGATATAATTGGTGATTTACTTAATGTAGCAACACCATAATGGCCTTTTTGCCCATGATAAACCACATGATAACCGACAGACTCTACAATCTCATGTGGGAAATCAGGATCATTCACCTTGGTTTCCTGCAAGGCAATAATTTCAGGCTGGTGTTTTTCGACTATCGCCTCAATCTGGTGAGGACGAGCTCTTAAACTATTAATATTAAAACTGATAACTTTCATTCAATCCGTCTTCTATTTGATTGGTATTTCTAATTGATTCATATTTCTATTCGCGCAATGCCTGATTGTAAAGCCATTGATTGCGTTTTGCTGTTAATGACGTATCACAATCTGAATTTAACGACAAAAAACAAATGGACGCTTGACCAACTTGTAAATGCACCTCTGTGTGATACAAACGATTCCTTCTAAAATAACTGATTGTTGGTTTATGCTCAAGTGGCAGTTTAATAATATAACCATCAAGCTCTTTTGATGTTACTCTAAAATTATCAATAGCAACAATGATATCTCCGTTGGACAAACCTGCCTGACTGGCTGGCGAGTCTTCCAACACACTCACAACTTCACAATCAGAGCCATTATCTTTATGTAAAATCCCCAAAAAGGGCTTTAGTTGTTGTTCAACCGGCTTGTCACTATACCCGCCTTTTTGTTCATGACTGGTTTGGGAGACAAACTGACAATTTATTGCTGAATCGGTTAACAATGATTCAACAGGTAAATCTTCAGTGGAATACACTGCCATTTTAAAAAAGTCATCCAGATTACGCCCAACTACCTTTTCCGTAATGCTTTCAATCTCGCCCTCTTCAATGCCCTTTCCTTTCTTTGCGTAATTTTCCCAAACATAAACCATCACATCATCGAGTGATTTACTTCCATTGGTCAATTTGCGAATTGTAAGATCAAGGCATAGCGCAACCATTGCACCTTTTGCATAGTAGCTGACAATGCTGTTAATTGCATTTTCGTCCTGTTTGTAGAATTTGTTCCAGGCATAAAAACTGGATTCCGCGACACTTTGTTTTAACCGCCCTTTCCCTTTCATAACACGTGTTATGGTTTTAGCCAGCATGTCCAGATATTCTGTTTCCTTAATCACGCCAGAACGAACCATTAACAACTCATCATAGTAGGATGTCACACCTTCAAAAAACCAGAGTAACTCGGTGTATACTTCACCCGAAAGATCTGGTTGAACAAATACTGCTGGCTTTATTCTTTTAACATTCCAGTTATGAAAATACTCGTGGCAACACAGAGATAAAAAGGTTCTGTAACCTTCTGTCATTTGCTTTTGACCCAAAAGTGGCAAATCTGAGGCACTACAATGCAGCGCTGTTGATGATCGGTGCTCCAGACCGCCAAAACCGTTTTTAAGCACAAGAGTCATAAAAATATATTGCTCAAATGGCGGTTTGCTATCACCAAACATTTTAACTTCAGCTTCACAGATTTTTTTCACATCATCGGCAATACGCTGATAATCAACTCTATCAGGCGCTTCCGTAAAAACCATTTGGTGCTTAACACCATAGACATCAAATTCGATTAAATCAAAATTGGCTATTTCAAAAGGATGATCAATCAGCTCTTCATAGTTTTCACTGATATATTCACCAAAACCGCTTTCATCAACATGTTTTACTGGCATGGTTGATGCCACTTTCCAGTGATTTTTAACTGCCAATTCAGTTGGATTAATTGCTAATTGATGAGGTTGCTCCTCATAGCCTTCGACTGAAAGGAATAAACTAGAACCATTAAAAAAAGCATGGTGCTGATCCAGATGCGCTGTTCTCACCGATAAATCCCAGGCATACACCTGATAGCTGATATCCAGTTTTGAAACTGACTGAGTGAGTTGCCAGCTCGACTTGGTCATTTTTTTTAGTTCTATCGTCTCATTTAATTGATTGACAGCTTTTAACTTACTGATATTTTTAGAAAAATCCCGAATCATATAACTGCCCGGAATCCAGTTAGGCAGGTTGAAAACCTGGCCGGCTTCTAGCGCAAAATCAATGGATAAAGTCACATCAAATAAATGAGCATTGGCATTATTAAAAGCGACTTGATAAAACATATATATTCCTTTGTTAAATTTTGACTATGTTTAAGTTTGATTTTGTTAAGTTTTGGCTACGTTGAATTATGATTGTATTAATCTACTTTGCTGTTTCAAGCTGTTATGAATTCAATTTTCCGGCAAGCCTTTGACGGTTATACCAGACAAACAGACTTGCACCTATCATGGTCAGAGAAAGTGGTAATAATAACGCATATTGACTGAGTTCCCCATCAATAGATTGTAACCATTGATAAAATCCAACACCGATTAAAGGCATTAACAGCCCTCTAATACCAGTCAAAGTCACATGAACGGCCATATATTCCATGGGGTTGGCATTACCAACAAAATCATTGTGCCCCAAATTCCAGCCAATAACACCACCTGACAAGGCAAAACCATAGAGTGCAGCACCTACATAAAACAAATAATTAATTTGAAGCACACAGGCAGCTAAAAATACCATAACAGAGGCTACAAACACCCAACCATGTAATGACCTGAAGTGAAAAATATGGTTTCCATCGAGCAATCTTGCCCACCAACCAACGGCTAAAGGTATCAATCCGAGCGGAATAACAGTTGTTATAACAATCTGACTGGATTTCATTAACTGTGTATGTTCATTGATATAAACAATTAGCGGTGCCATAAACATTAAATTACCACTACCAAGTAAAAACATCGCCAGCATATATTTACCAAAGGGTTTGTTCTCATTCAGTATTGCAAACATTCTGGAAATCCCAGGCTGTCTCGTCTCCGATTTTTCCCGACCTATATGTTTCACCTGATGTCTGACAGACAGGAATCTGTATCGGTAAGCACCCATCAAGGTGATTAAAGCAAAGCCTATATAAACCCATTGAAAAGACTTGAAATGCCAGTCCATTAACCAACCGACCAACAAGGCAGTCACTGACATTAATAACGAAGCCATGGTTGCAAGACGTGCCGCAACTTTCCCTCGAATATGTCTGGGATAATTGGAGCGCCAAATTGTAGAGCGGATAGTTAAAATACCTGACCAACTTATTCTCGACGATACATACAATAAGAGCAATATCAGCAAACCTTGAGGGTCAAACTTGACAAAACTGATCCCAAAAGCGGTCAGGCAACAAATCACAGCAAGATTCGAGACCAGTTCTGCTTTACTTCTGCCATGACTCAACTTTACCCAAAAAACGCTAAGCAAGTTAGAGAAATATGGTGCACCAGTTGCTAATGCAACGGAAAGATTAAGCAACCATGTTTCAACCTGACCATCAAAACCATTTTTAATTAATACACCAATAACACTACCTTCAAGCAAAGCCATAACCAGAGCCATGCTCGACCAGGTGAACATTTCATCATTGATGCGATAACGCAATTGCATTGAAGCCATAAATTAAGGCGGGGATTTAAGATATATAACAACAGGTGTGCAAGTTTAAATTAATACATCAGGAACACAAATAGTTAATTGCTATGAATGTGAACTAATGAAAACTATATATGTTGGGACGATAGTGAAAATTATAAATTAGTAGTGCGTTGAAATGAAATCTTTAACCAGATTAGCCGCGGAGTACAAATTATCATCAAGTGTTAACCCTGATTTTACTCTTGGTTTAAAACTGTGATCACCATCAGCCAGAAATTGAATTTTGGTTGAATCAGAGAACGCATAATTCTCAATTTCCTGTCGATTACCAAAGGTATCTCGCTCTCCTTGCAGGATCAGTAAGGGCACATTGATTTCAGGTAAATGAGCACCTTTAAATTTCTCCGGTTTTCCTGGCGGATGAAAGGGATAACCCAGACAAATAACACCTTTCACCTTATCCTTTATTATTGGCGATATCGCATCATCAACCATCAACAGGCTTGCCATTCGTCCTCCCATGGATTTTCCGCCAATAAACAAAACGCAATCATCTTCAATTCTTTCTATTTCATTTACAAAAGATTCGAGCAATTTGGATTGTCTATCAGGTGGTCGTTTCTTGCCAGTTTTAGTTCTCTCTTGCATATAAGGAAAATTAAAACGAATGACTTCAATATCATGGGGATCTAATTTATTGTCAAAACCAATCATCCAGTCAGAATCCTTATCAGCACCAGCGCCATGAGCCATAAGAAAAGCAATCTTTGATTGATTATTTTTAACCATTTTTAAATCCAGATAAATTTAATAAAAGTGATCTAATACAATTTTTCACAACTTAGCTATTGATGATCTTGCTATTCATCGATATTCTATCACGCTTATTTTATCCTGAAACGGAGTGTGTTGTATGTTGTCCTTCAAATCTTTAAAAACAAAATCTTTTTTATCTCTTTTTTTATTCAGCT
>JAOUOC010000204.1 GCA_029880585.1 Gammaproteobacteria bacterium | reverse complement strand
CTTTCGCTTGTTGCCTTAATTCATCTTCCTTACTGGACAAAAGGGTAACATAACCTACTTCATTAACACCTGAGTTAATCAGAGTTTGCATAATTTCTGTGTATTGATCCAGATTACGAATTTTCAGGCTGATATTGCGATTAACCTGATAGCCGATAAAAATTTGTTTTTGTTTAGCAGAATGATATTCAGTTTCTCGGTGAATATTAAGCTCTGAAGCCGAGATATCCTTTTTATCAATTTTGTATTGCTCAGCAATCTTAATTACTTTTGCAGCAAGAGAATCAGACTGTTTCTTGGCTTCAATAACATTTTTATTGGTAAAGTTTATTGATAAATGTAATTGAGCAATGTCAGGTTTGACGGTGATAACTCCAACACCTTTAACGTAAAGATGTGGCGAGTCTGGTAGAGCACCAGCCAGAGAGTTAAGGCTGAATAATAATGTAAATAATAAAATGAATGTACGCATGGTTTTCTCCTGTTATGTTGTTATCGGATTATTTAAACGAGACAGAATAAAAAAAGGGGTTAATGTTTTGTTGTTTTTGAAGATAAAGTTGTGTAGTTTTTGATTTCTAAGAAACGCTTTGATTATTAACACTATTTTGAAAAGGCCAGATAAAAAGTGAATAGTACCATTTTAGACAGATTTATCTCTGACTTTAGATGTCTTGTTAAGGGGCAGGAAATTGATCTGTATGAAAGTATCTCCTCATCATTTGAGTTCATCGCCGAGCAATTTATAGAACGAGACGAACAGGGGATCTGGTATGATGGTGTTATTAACCTGAACGCTACACATAGGAAAGTACAGCAAATTGAATTTAGAGGACGCATGTGGGTGGCTAAAAATCAGGAGCGTCAATGGTTAGAAGATTTTTATGCTTTAGTAACAGATAAAGAAATCACAAAACAAGGTATTTATATAAAGATTTGTGTGGGTGATTATTCTGGCGAGGGAAGCCTTTGCGATTTATTCTAAATAATTAGTGTTTGTGATCTATAAAGCAGTTTTAAATAAAGGAATTAGTTAATGAAACTAATATTTATCCACGGCTCAGGCGGTTGCAAGGAATCATGGCAATTCCAGACAGAGTATTTTATAGATTCTGAGGCAATCAATTTGCCCGGTCATCCAGATGGTGAATTATGTTCGTCCATTGCTGAATATGCAGCATGGGTGCACGACTACATTCAAAGCAATGGTTATCAAGATGTAATCCTGGTTGGACACTCACTCGGCGGTGGTATTGTTTTACAATATGCATTGGATTATCCAGCAAATTTGGCAGGTATTATTACTATAGGAAGTGGCGCACGACTCAGGGTTCATCCAGACGCTTTGAATGTTGTTGAAAGGGCAATTGAAGAACCTGCCTTAATGGAAGCTATAACAGGCATAGCGTATGATCAGGTTGATTCGTCATTGGCCGAGCTCATTCGGCAAAGAGATGTTGAGAACTCGCCAAAATCATTTCTTAACGATTTGAAAGCCTGTGATAATTTTGATGTCATGGACCGTTTAGGGGAGATTTCAATTCCTTTATTAGCAATAGCAGGTGATCAGGATGTTATGACACCGCCAAAATATTCGACTTTTTTAGCGGATAATGTAGCGGGCGCTACTTCAGTTGTGATATCAGGTGGTACCCATTTTGTTTATGCCGAGAAGCCTGTTGCAGTGAATCAGGCTATTGATACATTTATCAATAGCCTTTGAGTATGCAACATTTCTAATGTGTTAGCGCGCCGACTTTTTTAAAGAAACTTAAAATGATTCTGCTTTAAACCGCTCAAAATAATCAATCAAATGAGGGTAATGTTTGGTGAAATTCTGATGAATGTATTCAACAGGCATATCATCAAAACTGCCATGATCAACCACATATTCCATGTGTTTTTTGCCGCCCTTGGTAAATTGATGAAAAATCGCATCATTCTCACCATCAAAATCAAGTGGCTCCACATCAAAACGATGACAGAGTGTTTCATTAAACACCGGAGTCGCTTTAACCCATTTGTCATCCAGATAGATCTCGGCATAGCCATGCATGGTAAAGTAATCGGTTCCCATCATTTCGGTAAACTTTTCTGTAGAAAGATGGTTAATAACATCCGCAAAACCTATTTTTGAGGGAATACCAAAAGAGCGACAAAGGGCAACCATTAACGCCGATTTGGGAATACAATAAGCCTCATCATGGCTGGCTGCAAAGCTGGCTTTCAGGCTGTCTGTGCCTGTGCCAGCCGTATAGGGATTATATTTAATGCCATCTCTTACCAGATAGTAAATAGAAACGGCTTGTTCTTTTTGATTTTTTCCACTGACTTTAGCTGCGTAGGCTTGCACAGCCTCGTGATTGTAGTCCAGATAATCAGTCGGATTTAACAACACTTCAAACATCTTATGATTTTTCCTTAGAGTTCTCTTGAGCGGGCTCTTTTTTTGCAGTACCTTGATGCTTCTTTATGGCTTTTAATAATTCTTCCGAATGGGTTTTTGGGTCAACTTTGGCAAAATGTTGAACGATAATTCCTTGTGGGTTAACCAAAAAAGTTTGTCTGCTGGCATGAGGCCAGGGAAGTATTTTTTTCACTTTTAATGCTTCAGATAATTTACTATCAGTATCAGCAAGCAGTGTGAATGGCATATTATAGGTATCAGCAAAGTCTTTGTGAGATTCGACATCATCAAGACTGACACCAGCAATATTGGTATTCAGTGTTTCATATTTGCTGTAATCAGCGGTAAAGTTTTTTGCCTCTACAGTGCATCCAGGCGTTTTGTCTTTAGGATAAAAATACAAAACCAGCCACTTACCCTTAAAATCATCATTGGTTTTTGTGATGCCATTTTGATCATTAAGTGTAAATTGTGGAACGGGAAGGCCTTCCCATACGTTGCTGGAAGCCAAAATACCTGAACTTGCAGTCATTAAAATAAAGCAAAACAGCAATAAATGCCTGGTGGAAGTGGTTTTTTTCATCAGAAGTCTCCTTAAATATCTCATTTTGTGAATTTTGTCATAATACAAATGAGTCGACAGGTGCTATGCTTGATTATACGCTATAAATGATACGATTATTATCGCAATTTGTACTAGCGTAATATCAAGTGTGTACTAACATTATATTATATGTAGTACAGGATTCGGGACTAACGGGTATTGATGCCCCAAACTCGCAGTATTTGAGTATATCTCAGGGTAAGAGAATAAATCAGGATGATGTTCACTTCAATTAATCGTTTTTATATTCTTATTGTTTTTCTGGTTTCAGCGTTACTGGTTAGCGTGAATTTGCTCGGCAATCTCAAAGAGAGCCAGCATGCAGATGAAGCATTTAAAAGATTATCTTATAGCATATCCAAAGTCGAGGCTATTGTATCCAGTGCTAAATTTAACAGCACTGAAGATTTTAAGCGTTTTGGCGAAAGATTGGATACATTCTCATATATTGCAAACTGGAAAATAGAGAATACTCAGGGAAAAATGATACTGGGTAGCAATTTTGATATTACAGAAAAAAATGCACAGTACCAATTTATATTAAACACGCCTCAGGAGCCCTATTTACTACGTACCGGTTTTATTGTTTCTCATGAGATGACATCTAATTTTTGGTGGGCAGATTTTCTTGTGTATGCCGTTTTCTCTATTCTGCTTGTTCTGGCCTTCCGTCAAAATTTCAAATGGATCAGGAATCTTGAAGATCATTCCAAAACCTTGCTTACAAACAATTATGAATGGGTTCAGGTGGATGACAAAGAACATTTTACTGCCCAAGCCATCAACAAATTAATAGAAAGCAACCAGGCACTGAGAAAAGATAACAGGCATTTGACAGAACAAATTAAAAAGACAGCATACATTGATGATAATACAGGTCTTGGTAATAAACTGTTTTTTAAAGCGGAATTTCAGGTCAGATTGCATAATCGTGAAGAACCTGAATCCGGCATCTGTATGATTTTGAGTTTTGTAGATTACAGTTATGATAATAATTTTATGCTTGATGAAGGAAGAATGTTGGACATAGCGACAGTCTTGCGTCAGTTTACTGGAGATATTCCTAATGCATTAATTGCCAAATTGCAGGAAAAAGATTTCGCTATTCTGCTGCCAAATCAAACAAGAAGACATACAGACAAATTATGCAAAACATTGATTGAACAGTTGGGCAAGTATGTCTTTGACTCAACCAGTGTAAAAGAACATTTTGTAGATATCGGAATTTCAGCTTATAGACAGGGTTTTGATTATTACAATATTATGGCAGAAGCTGATATGGCATTACGAAATGCTCAGTTACAAGGTAGTAATAGCTGGTTTATGTATGGTGAAGCGCTTGATAGCAGTAAAGTGCGAGGCAATCTGAAATGGAGAAGTTTTTTACAAAATGTGCTGGATAAACATCAATTTCAGCTGTTTGGTCAGGAAGTTGTGTATTTTAATGATATACAAATCAAACATCAGGAAGTATTTGTCCGAATTGAAGATGATACTGACATTTTAACAGCAGAAACATTCTTACCGATGGCCTATCAATGTGGATTGTCTGCTGAATTTGACCGACAGGTTATTGAAGGTGTTATTAAACATTGTATTGCTGTGCAACCTGTCAGAGGTAGTGAACTATTTTCTATTAATGTGTTTATATCCAGTTTACTAGATGAAGCTTTTGTGGAATGGATGACAAGTTTCTTGTCCAAACATAAGACGTTGTGCCAGTTTATCTGTTTTGAAATATCAGAAACAATGGTTAATAAGCATCTGGTTGAATTGCAGCCTGTCTTCCAGAAGATTGCTGATTTGGGTGTTGCCTGGGCTATTAAAAAATATGGTACGCCT
>JAOUOC010000038.1 GCA_029880585.1 Gammaproteobacteria bacterium | reverse complement strand
AAGAGACACTGCCGCAGAACTACTTGATCTTTATGCCAAACGAAATGCAGTTAAAGGCGTTGCTCATAGTTGTGAACATGACGAATATCTGACCTTTACCAATCAGTTCGAATATGAGCCTACTCCTGATCAACACACTGTATTTAAAGCTGTATATGAAGATATGACTAATCCAAGACCAATGGACAGGCTGGTCTGTGGCGATGTTGGTTTTGGAAAAACAGAAGTAGCTATGCGTGCTGCCTTTATAGCTGTTCAGAGCGGATTTCAGGTAGCTATTCTGGTACCGACAACATTACTGGCACAACAACATCATGAATCATTTACCAATCGCTTTGCCAATTGGCCGGTTAAAATTGAAGTTTTGTCTCGCTTTCAGAGTAAAAAACAGCAAACAGTAACTGAAGAATCATTAGGAAATGGGCAGACAGACATTGTTATTGCCACTCACAAACTTATTAATAGCAAGCCCAAATTCAAAAATCTGGGGCTACTCATTATTGATGAAGAGCATCGATTCGGTGTACGCCAAAAAGAAGTGTTGAAATCATACAAAAACAAGGTTGATATTCTCGCGCTAACAGCGACCCCTATTCCAAGAACTCTGAATATGTCCATGTCCGGCTTGAGAGACTTGTCTATTATTGCAACCCCACCCGCCAAACGTCTTTCTATTAAAACGTTTGTTCGCCAATATCATGAACCCCTGATTTCTGAAGCCGTGCAGCGAGAAATAAGACGTGGTGGCCAGGTTTATTTTCTACATAACAGTGTAGATACAATCGAACAAATGGCGGACAATTTGCGCCAATTATTGCCTAATCTCAACATAGGGGTTGCCCATGGGCAAATGCGTGAGAAAGAACTTGAGTCTGTCATGAGACAATTTTATCGACATCAATTTCATATCCTTGTTTGTACCACAATTATTGAAACCGGTATTGATATACCTA
This sequence comes from Gammaproteobacteria bacterium, assembly GCA_029880585.1. GTDB lineage: Bacteria > Pseudomonadota > Gammaproteobacteria > Enterobacterales > Kangiellaceae > Aliikangiella. The sequence goes on along the minus strand of JAOUOC010000038.1, from coordinate 14,577 downwards.
CTGCCAACACCATCATCATCAATCGAGCTGATAAACTGGGGCTTGCACAACTCCATCAACTTAGAGGGCGTGTTGGTCGCTCACATCATCAGGCTTATGCCTACCTGTTAACTCCACACCCCAAATCAATGACAAAAGATGCCGGCAGAAGACTTGAAGCGATTGAAAATCTTGAGGACTTGGGAGCAGGCTTTATTCTGGCAACACATGATCTGGAAATCAGAGGTGCAGGTGAAATATTAGGTGATGAGCAGAGTGGTCATATGCAGACTATCGGATTTAGTATGTATGTTGAGCTGATTGAAAGAGCGATCAAATCATTAAAAGAAGGAAAAACAGCCAGTCTTGAACAAACATTCGATACTCAAACTGAAGTTTCACTAGGTGAATCGGCCCTGCTTCCAGACAGCTACATAGGTGATGTTGGTATTCGTCTGTCTTTATATAAGAGAATTGCAAATGCTGCTGATGGTGATCAGCTTAGAGAACTTCAAGTAGAATTGATAGACAGATTCGGCTTGCTGCCTCAGGAAGCAAAAAATCTATTTGTTGTTACTGAACTAAAACTGAAAATACTGCCAATGGGGATCATAAAGCTTGAAGCTGATAACAAAGGCATCCAGATTGAGTTTAATGCATCGCCAGATATCAATACAGAAAAGCTGATCAAATTACTACAAACCGAGCCAACCAAATATCGTTTGGCAAACAACACAAAACTCAAAGTTGTCGATTCTAACCATGATATTGTTGAACGTATTCAAAAGATCGAGCAATTAATTGAATTATTGACTTGATAAACAACCTGTACTCTTGTTATATATGCCTTCTCATCTTAATGATTTGAGTAAACTATCCGGACGAATTATGATAAAGATTAAAATAAAGTCAGTTTTTGCAGCCTTGCTTTTGTTTGCAAGCTTGTCTCATTATGCCAATGCACAAAGTCAGGATGATAGTGATGTTACCTGGTTTGAAGTTGAAGTCATACTTTTCAAAAACACCAATAACCGTGGTTTATTGGATGAGGATTGGGATAAAGACATCAGTATTCCCAAAGCAGCTGAAAACAGAATTGATTTTATTACAGATCTGGCGAAAAAAATCGAACAAAATAGTGTCAACCAGGATGACAAAAACACTTCCAAAAAACCAATTCCACCGCTCTCTATTCATCGGCATCAAGACGTAAACTATCAGGTTCTATCTGGTGATATGTTACAACTGGGCAATGAAGCCAAAAGTATTGAAAGAAATCATCTATATGATCTGGTTGCACATTTTGGTTGGCGTCAACCGGTAAATTCCCCCTCGGAAGCCATTCCGGTTAGAATAGCAGGTGGACATAATTTTGCCGGACAATATGATTACGACGGCTTTCAGGTGCTAGAAAATGCAACCATTGTCAGTATGGGCGATAATATGGCTAACGAAAATTTAAAATGGGTACCGGAAATAGATGGTGAAATTTTAATTTATCTGAAGCGATATTTACATGTTAAAGCTGATCTCTATCTAAGACGTGCTGATAAGGAAATTATTGAAGCTCTGGACATGGACCAAATTGAGCGGGTTGTCGTTGCTGATTCCGACATCGATACCTCCAACCAATCCGAAGCAAATACTGGCAAGAAAGAACAATCAACACTAAACGATTGGTCTATTGACTCTGATTTTCTGCAAACAGAAGCTCAAACCATGTACATAGACAGGTTATTTAACTACCCCTTAAAAAAATCAAGAAAAATCAGAAGTGGCGAATTGCATTACTTTGATCATCCCATGTTTGGTCTGTTTGTAATAGTTCGCCCCTACGATATCACTGGTAAAACAAGTCAAGATTAACGTGAAATACTGAAAAGACTTGTATAAACTGTAATACAAATATCAAACAAAAGGTTAAGTAATGGCTAATATTGTTGTCCTTGGAACAGGTATGATTGGCAGTGCGGTTGCTCTGGATTTGGCTGAAAAGCACAAAGTCACCACGATTGATGTCAACAAGAAGGCTTTGTCTGATGTGCAGGCAAAAAATTCTGCTGTTGAAACCCTTGTTTACGATCTGCAACAAAATGAAGATTACACCGATGTATTGGCGCCATTTGATTTGGTTGTATGTGCAGTACCAGGCTTTTTTGGTTTTGAGACATTAAAAAAGGTCCTTTCCGCAAAGAAAAGTGTGGTTGATATTTCCTTCTTTCCTGAAAACCCTTTTGATCTGAATTATCTAGCTGAACAAAATGGTGTTTTTGCTATTGTGGATTGCGGTGTATGCCCGGGCATGTCAAATGTCATACTCGGATATATAGACAGCCAGATGGATATCAGTAACTATGAATGTCTGGTTGGTGGCTTACCACAAAAGAAAACCTGGCCATTTAATTATAAAGCGCCCTTTTCTGCAGTTGACGTTATTGAAGAATACGTCCGCCCTGCCCGCATGGTAAAAAATGGTGAAATTGTTGTTCGACCAGCACTTTCCGATTGCGAATTAATGGAAATTCAGCGTATTGGAACTATGGAAGCATTTAATACAGATGGACTGAGAACCTTGATTCATACCATGCCACATATTCCAAATATGACAGAAAAAACCTTAAGATATCCCGGACATGCTGAATACATTCAGGTTCTGGCTAAATCCGGTTTTTTCTCAACAGATATGATGGAAGTGGATGGTATGGCATTTCGCCCAATTGATGTTACCGCAAGAATTCTAAAAGATAACTGGAAGTTAAAATCCTCGGATGAAGAGTTTACAGTTGTCAGAATAACCATTGAGGGCGATAAAAACGGCAAGAAAAGACGTTGTATCTATCGTATGCTGGATAATGGTTGTAGCGAAACAAAAACATCTTCTATGGCAAGAAGCACAGGCTACACTGCTACCGCGATAGCTAACTATGTTCTGGATAATAATCAGAATGCCGGTGTACTTGCGCCAGAACATATTGGTGTTCAATCTGGCGCCTATGAATATATATTCGATTATCTAATGGAACGTCAGGTTGAATATCGAGTTGAAGAATTCACTCTTGAATGATCAACCATTGATATTTATAAACCGGCGCCAGCCCAAAGCTCGTCATTGGTAAAAATGTCATACAACATTTCCGCTTTGGCAATCAGTGTATTGGCAAATTTTTCCTGTGTTTCCCTGTCAGACAAGGTTGGTCTTTGTCCGGCAGCCAAATCATCCTGAAGCCTTGCTGCTTTCAATTGCCAGCTCATAGAAAAATGCCTGAGAGCTTCACGTGCATTTGCAGCAACATCAGCTTTGGTAATATCAGTTGGGAAATCACCACTGATGATCCAGTAATTTTGCTTGGGTGATTTGGCCTTGATAAACCAAACGCCCATTACAGGAGGCAAACAAAGTGTTTTTTTCTGATCAATGCTGTTCATTTGCAAGCCCTGAGAAAAACAGAATTTTTGCACTTTAACCATTTCATCCTGATTCCATTTGTTAATTTGCGCCTGTCTTTCTTCCGGTGATAAGTTTTGTGTACCTTGTGTATCAGTCATGCCCTACCTCTATCTGCTTTAAATCAACAGCCTGCAATATGCTGCCAGAAAAAATCTGAGCTGGATTATAATAAGATTTGTAGCAAATGTCTTGGCAAAGTGTACAGCTTGTGACAGAAAAGGTATTTTTGGCATTAAATTCTGGCTGATTTTCAATGATTTTTTATCAATTAAAAGTTAACGATTTACTGATGTACAACAAGATTTTAAATCAAAAATACTGGCTATTCTTATCAAGCAGTGGTATCTTTGCGCCACTTTAAAATGACCGACAAATGGAATTTGTGATTAATTCTCATTTCACGGTTTTGACTTAAACAATTTAAAGGTATTCGATTAATTTAAGGCATTTCATGTTATAATTGAGCGAATAACTCAACTGGAAATGCGTAACTTTTCTATTGCCAATCACGTCAAAAATAAGGCGCTTGATGGCAAAATCCAAATTTATAGAGGTAGATATGAATATATTGGCAGAATTGGGAATTCAGGCAGATAATTCGGGAGCATGTCTGGCAACTAACATCTGGTCTAAAAATCAATCTGAAACAATTACATCCTACAGTCCCGCCAATGGACAACCTATCGCCAACGTATATGCCGCCAGTTCTGATGACTACGAAACAATCATTAAAAATGCAGAAGAAGCTTTTGTTGAGTGGCGTTCTATTCCAGCCCCGCTTCGTGGAGAACTGGTCAGAAAAATTGGTAATGAATTAAGAGCCAAAAAAGATGCACTTGGCAGCCTTGTTTCTCTTGAAATGGGGAAAAGTAAAGCCGAAGGTGACGGCGAAGTTCAGGAAATGATTGATATGGCCGATTTTGCGGTTGGTCAATCTCGCATGCTTTACGGTAAAACCATGCAATCAGAAAGACCACAACACAGAATGTATGAGCAATGGCAACCATTGGGTCTGGTTGGCGTTATTTCAGCTTTTAACTTTCCGGTAGCCGTTTGGTCATGGAATGCGTTTATCGCTGCTATCTGCGGCAACGTAACCATCTGGAAGCCTAGCCCAAAAACACCTTTAACGGCAGTGGCTGTACAGCATATCTGCAACAAGGTTTTAAATGATTCCGGTTATAAATCTATTTTTTATACTTTTGTTGATAGTGACAGTAATGAACTGGCCAACAGATTTATTGACGATCCTCGTATCAAGAAAATGTCTTTTACTGGTTCTTCTGTGGTTGGCAGAATGATTGGCGCAAGAGTTGCTGAAAGAATGGGTAAATGTTTGCTTGAACTGTCAGGAAATAATGCACTGATTGTTGATGAATCAGCCAATCTTGAACATGCCATTCCAGCCGTAGCCTTCGGAGCAATTGGTACAGCAGGTCAACGATGTACTTCAACCAGACGTCTTATTGTACATGAAGCAATAGCTGACAAGGTTATCTCTACTCTCACTAATGCCTACAAACAGGTCACTATTGGCGATCCACTGGATACCAAAAATCTGATGGGGCCTTTAATTGATGACGTTGCAGTTGCCAACTTTGAAAAAGCTGTTGCAAGAGCAAAAGAATTAGGTGGGGAAGTATTGATTGGTGGAGAAAAAATTGATCGTGACGGTCATTATGTTCAACCAACCATTATCAAGGGGCAAAATGATTGGGATGTGGTTCAAAATGAAACCTTTGCACCAATCCTTTATGTAATGACTTTTAAAACCATTGAAGAAGCTATAGCGCTTAACAATGGTGTCAGACAAGGTTTATCATCAGCTATCTTTACACAAAACCTGAGTAATGCTGAAAAATTCCTTTCTTATGCGGGAAGTGACTGTGGTATTGCCAATGTCAATATCGGTACTTCTGGCGCAGAAATCGGGGGCGCTTTTGGCGGAGAAAAAGAAACCGGCGGTGGAAGAGAAGCCGGATCAGATTCATGGAAAGCTTATATGCGTAGGCAAACTAACACCATTTTTTGGGGTGATCAGCCTACATTAGCACAAGGCATTAAATTTGATATTTAATTTGTAGTCCTTCAGGACGCAATTGAAACTTTAATTTGAGATGACCTTTTTTTCATCTCTTTAAAAATAAATCTCATAGGAGAAACGCATGGCAGTATTTAATTTACGAGCTTATGATGATCATGAAGAAGTGGTATTTTGCCGCGACAAGGAATCCGGGTTGAGCGCTATCATCAGCATTCATTCCACGGCTCTTGGCCCCGCTGTTGGTGGTTGTCGTATGTGGGAATACAATTCTGATGAAGGTGCATTGATTGATGCATTAAGATTGTCTCGCGGTATGAGCTATAAGAATGCGTTGGCCGGTCTGAAAATGGGCGGCGGCAAATCAGTAATTATAGGTAACTCAAAAACGATGAAATCAGAGGCTTTGTTTGAGGCTTTTGGTAATTTTGTTAATAATTTGAATGGCCAATACTACACGGCTGAAGATGTTGGTATCACGCCGAATGATATGGCTATTGTTAACAGAAAAACCGATTATGTGCTTGGTCTGGAAGGTAAAAGTGGCGATCCCTCCCCTGTTACTGCCTATGGTGTTTACAAAGGTATGAAGGCAGCAGTTAAACATAAGCATGGCAGAGACGATCTTGAAGGTATCAAGGTTGCTGTTCAGGGTGTAGGTCATGTTGGCTATTACCTGTGTGAACACCTTAAAAATGAAGGTGCTGAACTATTTGTAACAGATATAAATAAGGAATCAATTGACAGAGTCGTTCAAAATCTTGGCGCAACAGAAATTGATAAGGATGACATCTACAGTCAGGATATTGATATTTATGCGCCATGTGCTCTGGGAGCAACGATTAATGATGTAACACTTCCAAAATTACAATGTTCTATTGTGGCTGGTGCAGCTAACAATCAGTTGGCTGAAGACCGTCATGGTGAAATTTTGAAGCAAAAAGGCATTTTGTACGCGCCTGATTATGTGATTAATGCCGGTGGTATTATCAATGTTTCTTTTGAAACTGGTGGTGCTACTTATGACAAGCAAAAAGCCCTTGATAAGGTTGATGAGATTTATGGCACTTTGCTTGAAATCTTTGAAGCGGCTGAGAAAGAAGGCAAAACAACAAATGTTGTTGCGGATGAGCTTGCCAGAAGAAGGATTGCAGAAGCCAAGTAATTGTTTTTGTGGATATAAAGAAGGCGAGCTTGGCTCGCCTTTTTTGTGTGCATATTCATATATTTTGTATTTAAAAACAACATAAAAATTTATTCAATTAAAAGACCTATATATCTTTGATAATTTGGATCAAAATAAGGATTGTTAGCCCAATGAAAAGGGTTATAGAATACAAAAGCACTTGGGTAGCTGTTTTCTCCATCAAGTATATAATGATAGTCGTCAGCTAAAACTACATTTTTGTCACAGGTTGTCAATTCACTAGGTAACCAACCTTTATCATAACCATATCGTCGAATGTCAAAAACCAAACCTTCTATACCTACGTTACCTCCACCAGCTCTATATATTTTTCCAGTAACCGAATCATATGCAGCCGTAATAAAAGGTGATCGTTTGTTCCTAGATGGCCCCTTAGTATCTTCAGGTTGAGATCGCAAAATAATTGCTATAGGTTCTCCTGAGCACGAGCTCCCCGCTTCAAATGCCAATACAGTATATGAATTTATATCCAGTCCCTGATATGTAGGTGTCACTCTACCGTTAGCTCTTGAATATACACCTGGAACCCATGCAGTTGTTCCATCTAATATATCCACATTAAGTAAAATTGCCCCTGTAGAGCCATCATCGTTATAAGGAAATTGATCAAGAACTATATCGTCAACGGGTGTTCTTTCGCCTGTGCTTCTGTTAACTTCGACTAACGTCCATTTAGGTAGATTTTCACTTTTTGATGTCGATGAACCATCATGAGATGAAAGACTGACAACATTTTCCGACTTTAAACATACTGACGCGTCTTCAACTATTCTTAATGCTCCTGATTTCTTATGAGCACAGGCATGTATTAGATTATCTGCATACAAATTAGACGAAACTAATATAGAAATTATAATAAATAGCCTATTTCTAAACTTCATTCTTATCTCCTTTTATTTTTTAACTTTATTGAATTTTAATTTTTTTATACATCTAAATAGATCTGCTCTATTTATATTGCTAGAAGTTATAATACTTCTGGATACAAATCAACTAAAAGAGAAGGGTTTATTTTTCTGGATTCCCGTTTTATGGGAAATTACGGTAAAGGAGTTATGACTACTGGGCGATCTCTCCACTTCGGTCGAGATGACAAAATAAATTCGATATTATGCTCAGAGAAAAGATGGATGCTGGCCTTCGCCAGCATGACGGCAGGAGTGGATTTCGGTTTATGCCCAGAATGACTGGGTGGATTTTGGTCTTCGTAGGATGCTGGTGAGGCACGAACCGCATCTTCTTGTTTTGTTTATAAAAGGCGGGAAACGCTATGCTATCCCGCCTACTTTGTATTCTTTCCTCTCCCAAACATTTCATTGAGAGAGCGCTTGGATTCCCTTTTTCAAGGGAATGACAACATGCTTTTATTTATTCAAATCCTCATCCAACCAATACTTGGTACCTTTTAACGTTGCCTGCAACGCAAGCCCATTTTTGGTAAATTGATAAACAGTAACATCAGACAAAACACCTTCAGCAGAAGCTGCTCCACCCTTTTCATCTAACTTGGCAGCTGCATCGGCATTACCACCAAACGACCAACCATACTTTATAAAATCATCAAAAGTCTTTCTATTATGGAAAACAAAAACTGCTCTAAAGTCTTTCGCACCAAGCCCCAAACCAAAACCCAGTTCACCCATTCTCATATAATAAACCTTGCCAGTTTTATTGTTCTTGGCATAGCCATAACCACCACCAAAGCTGGCAAAAACAACATTAACATTCACATTACTAAAAACCGCATAGCCTGGCGCATTGGAAACCTGACTTCTGGTAGTCGGCTTGACTTTAAATAGCTCTGTCAGCACTTCATTTTTCATTTTGTTAACTGACTGTTTTTGCTCGGCAGGTGTATTGCCGGAAATAGTCGCGCAACCAATATTAAATGTACAAATTAACAAAACAACTAACAATCTCGCTTTCATTATAAAGCTCCTCTTGTATTAAAAGTGTTGATGATTAAGGCAATCATTAACCATTTTAAGTGCGTTTTCAACAGTTGCCTGACGAACTGCTTCACGATCTCCTGAAAAATTAAATTTTTCAGACTTTACCTGTTGCTTAAATGAGGTTGCAATCCAGACAGTACCAACCGGTTTTTCCTCTGAACCACCATCAGGCCCTGCAATGCCGCTTACAGCGACAACAATGGCATCTTTAAATATTTGATTACCGCCATGCGCCATGGCTTCAACAACCTGCTGCGAAACCGCCCCATAACTTTCAAGAAGCTCGGATTTAACATTAACCAGTTTTTGCTTGGAGTCATTGGAATAGGTGATAAAACCACCTTCAAACCAAGAGGAACTCCCTGCTCTGTCAGTTAGAATCTTGCCGATCATGCCGCCGGTACAGGATTCAACACTAGCCATCTTTACATCGCAGCGTTTGAGATTATCGATCAAATCTTGCAAAACAGAATTCATTATTAGCCCATGACTGAAAAATTATCTTATGAATTATACCCATATAACATTGATCATCCACTATCTTAAACAAGATTACCGGATATAACTGTTTTATCCATCCTGTTTCTAGTAAAATTTGGCCATGAACAAGAAAATGAATTTACCCAATCAACATACACCAATGATGCAGCAATATCTGGATATCAAAAAAGATTATCCGGATATTTTGCTTTTTTACCGTATGGGTGACTTCTACGAATTGTTTTATGATGATGCCAAAAAAGCCGCCGAATGGCTTGGGATAACACTCACCAAACGAGGACAATCCAATAATCAGCCAATTCCTATGGCTGGCGTTCCCTATCACGCTGTTGATAACTATCTTGCAAGATTGGTTAAACAGGGCAAATCTGTGGCCATCTGTGAGCAAATTGGAGATCCTGCCACCAGCAAAGGGCCGGTTGAACGTAAAGTGGTTCGGGTAATTACGCCTGGTACGCTTTCTGACGAAACTTTACTCGATGCAGAATCCGATAATATTATTGCTGCTATCTATCACAATAGTAAAAGAGGTATAGCCAAGCCTTATGCCATGGCATGGATAAACCTCTCTGCCAGTCAATTTTATTGTGCTGAATACACTTCTGAACGGATTTTGATGGACGAATTGGCGCGAATAAATCCTGCTGAACTTTTGATGACAGCCAATTTTGAAAATGAAGCTACTAATGGTCGTGTCCACAATTCAATCAGCATCAAAATTGTAGAAGACTGGCAATTTGATTATCAGCAAAACTATCAGGCGCTGACACGTCATTTTGAATTAAAAAACCTTGATGCCTTTGGTTGCGACAAAATGAATACAGCTATTTGCTCATCAGGGGTTGTACTGGATTACGTCAAAAGAACCCAACAAAATCAATTGGTCAATTTAAATCGACTGATACCTTTTGATAACCAACAGGCAGTAAAGCTGAATGCGTCTACAAGAAGGCATCTGGAGCTGACGGAAAACTATGGCAGTAATAGCCAAAACACCCTGTTTAATGTACTTAACAAGACCAAAACTGCAATGGGTGCCAGACTGCTTAAACACTGGTTGCATGTACCCTTGAACAGCAGGGAACGTATTGAGAACAGGCTTGATACTATTGATGCCTTGATAAACACTAATGATTTGGCCGAATTAAATCAATGTTTTGGCAATATTCGCGATATTCAAAGGATTTTATCCAGAATTGCTTTGGAAACAGCCAACCCGAGAGATCTGTCTGGTTTAAAAACCAGCTTGCAGCAGATCCCGAATATCATCAAATGGCTTAAAGCACAAAATAATCCAATTCTGTTTCAGTTATCGGAAAAACTGGATGAACATACCGAAGTCTTCCAGCTACTCGATAGAGCGATTATTGATAATCCTCCGGTAGTTATACGTGACGGTAATATCTTCAAGTCTGAATATGATGAAGAGCTGGATAGATTAAGAAACCTGTCTGAAAATGCTGATAGCGTGCTTAGGCAAATGGAAGCAGAAGAAAGAAATAGTACCGGCATTAACACGTTAAAGTTCGGTTACAACAAGGTGCATGGCTTTTATATCGAGATCTCAAAAGGTCAATCGGAACTCGCTCCCCTTCACTATCAACGTCGGCAAACATTGAAAAATGCGGAAAGATACATTACGCCAGAATTGAAAGCCCTTGAAGAAAAAGTGCTTTCAAGTCAATCTCGATCAATAGCATTGGAAAAATCGCTTTATCAATCGTTGATAAAAACATTAAAGAATGATGTCATAGCCATGCAGCATACAGCCAGTCAGCTTGCCAGACTGGATGTATTACAAAGTCTTGCATTTGTGTCTGTGAATAACAATTATACAAGACCTGTAATTTCAGATAATAACGATATTGAACTTAAATCAGCTCGCCATCCTGTTGTTGAACAGTTTCAATCTGAGCCATTTGTTAGCAACAATGTCGCTCTAAACGATGATACACGCTGTTTACTTATTACTGGCCCCAACATGGGCGGCAAGTCCACTTATATGCGTATGACGGCTCTGATAGCCCTTATGGCGCATATTGGCAGCTTTGTACCCGCTGAATTTGCCAAAATCAGTTTAATTGATGCGATTTACACCAGAATTGGCGCTTCAGATGATTTGTCATCAGGCCGCTCAACATTTATGGTTGAAATGAGTGAAACAGCCAATATCCTAAATTCAGCAACCAGCAAAAGCCTGGTCATTCTGGATGAAATAGGTCGCGGCACCAGCACCTATGATGGTATGGCAATAGCCTGGGCAACGCTGGAATATCTGATTAAGACAATTACACCCTTTACCCTGTTTTCAACCCATTACTTTGAATTGACCACCTTGTCACAAAGTTTGAGTAAAATCAGGAATATGCACTTTGGTGCAGTTTTACATGATGATAACCTGATCCTCGATCATCAAATCCATCCCGGTCCTGCCAGCAAAAGTTATGGTATTCACGTGGCTAAACTTGCCGGAATCAATTCAGAAATAACCGGTTTGGCAAAAGATTATCAAAGTCAATTTGAAATCAAAGGTGAACAAACTGATTTTTCAATTAACAAGGTAAATCAACCTGTATCCAAAGCTGAATCAAAGCAAGAATTGCAAAATGATAATCGTCTTCAGAAACTGGCAATCCTTGATAGCATCAATCCTGATGAAATCACTGCAAAGGAAGCTTTGGAACTGATTTATCGGTTAACCAAAAATTAAATGTGTCAAATTTTTAATATTCAGTTCAACTTAACATTATTATTCGATAAAATACGCGCTTTTAAACCAACCTCAATATTCCAAGGATTACATCGATGGCTTTTGTAGTAACTGACAACTGTATTTTATGCAAATACACAGACTGCGTAGAAGTTTGTCCAGTTGATTGCTTTTATGAAGGTCCCAACTTTCTCGTTATTGATCCTGACGAATGTATTGACTGCGCACTATGTGAACCGGAATGTCCTGCTGAAGCAATTTTTGAAGAAGATGATCTTCCATCTGACCAAAAACATTATATTGAATTAAATGCAGAACTGGCACAAAAATGGCCAAATATTGTGACAAAAAAAGAGCCGTTAGAAGAAGCTGAAAAGTGGGATGGTATTAAGGACAAACTTCAATATCTGGAAAAATAATTCTCAGGATTGATCAATAACAATTCTGTTTCTGCCACGCGTTTTTGCCTGATACATTGCCTGATCGGCTTTTTCTATCATTTCTTTTAAAGAAAGACAATTCAGTACTTGTGCAATTCCTGCAGAGATAGTTATTGAAATTTTGTGCTCAGTTGATTTGTGGCTTTCCAGAATACTTTTTAATTCACTGATTATTTTAGATGCAATATCAAGCGTTGCATTAGGAAACACGATTATGAATTCCTCACCGCCAAAACGAGCAAACACATCACTTTTTCTTAATCGAGTTTTAACTAATTTCGTCATATCAATAAGAACCTTGTCACCAATGCTATGACCATATTGGTCATTTATCATTTTAAAATGGTCTATATCAAATATTGCCAAAGTAAAATTTTTCTTGTTTCTGACTGATGTTTCATAAATATAATCAGTTAACTCAAAAAATGCCCTTCTGTTATAGATGTCAGTTAAGGGGTCTTTTAAAGCAAGGTTTTTGACTGCAAAATAATCACGCAACATTTTTTTACGCATATTGTAAAAACTCTTAATCATTAACCCGACTTCATCATTTGAGATCTTTATAGGAAGGTTATCCGTATTATTTTTGGGGAGCTTTTTAATTTCTTTTGTAATTTGAGCAATCGGTTTAAGCACATATTCATTGATATACCAATATTGTATAAATACTAAAACAATTAATACTATTGCAACCGCATAGGTGATGCGTTCAAAACGTGAGATTTCATAATCAATATAGCTGATTCTTGCATTTACTCTCTTTGATATCGATTGTGAAAACTCATTTACTGACAAATTCTGCTTTTCTTCAGCAGTTTTATAATCGTCTGATTCATGCATTTGTTTAAGAATTTCAAGCAGGTCAATTCTGTTTTTCTGAAAATCAACCAAATGAGAATTATAAAATTTATTATTCATTTTAACCAATTGAATAAAATAAAACTCAACTTCGTTCAGTTTCTCAATTTCGAATTGTGATAATGATATTTCAGCTAACCGCTGATAATAGGCCTGATGAATACCATCGTTGGTGATAGCGTGAGCATGGTTAAGGATCTGTTGATTTAAAAAAAGTTCTCGATTTGTACCTGCATTACCAATTATCTTCAGATACTTGTTCTCATAGTGTTGGTAACCGGTTGAGGTAAATAGCGTTATTGCTTCTGATATGGTTTCAGATTGCTGTTTGAATCTTTCTGTATGAAGTAAAACTGCACTTTTATCAGCCAACAGACCATCTCTAACAATGCCCAACTCGCTGATTCTTATCAAGCAGGCTATTAGTACGCATACGAGTACAATAGAAGAAAATATTGCCAATCTCAGGCAAAATCTGACAGTAATATCCATTTATACAAGAAGACCGCTACATCAACCTCTAGATAAGCAAAAATAAGTTATTTATGCAGTATAGTCATAAAAACGACTTTAAAGGCTTTTTTTCTTATTTTTTCAACTGGTCTAATCTTTCAATTCACTGCGAAACAGAAGCTGTTGATTAAGACCTGCACGTAAAATGGCATGAAAAATGTTGGCAAGATCAACTGATTGATAATTGGTGGGATTATTTTTAACTATGTTATCCAGAATGGTGGCTTCACGGCTTTGGTCATAAATAGCCTGACCACTGCTACATTTTATTATGGCAATTTGTTTAACACATTCAGAACGCTGTTTTAACAACTCTACTATCGACTCATCAATTTTGTCGATAGACAATCTTATATTTGCAAGTTGTTCACTGAACTCTTTTTTTACTTCAGTCATAGATATACCTGTATTTGGGATGAATAGTCTAAGGCTAACTTAAAACTTTGTATCTGATATAAATCAATTTAATGATTTATATACAATTTCGGCTATTGTTACAATAATTTAGTAATTAGTAAAACTTAAGAAGTGAAACAATTATTCAAACTAATTAAATTAATTATGATAATGTGTTTAAACAGCCTGTTCAGGAACTGATAGTGAATATAATTTAAGTAATTGTAAACATTTATTTAACTGGATTTTGAAGCAAACATCATAGATTATAATTTGGAAATTTCTATAAACTGTGGCAAATGCTCAACAAAAATATCGACTAGCCGAGGGTCAAATTGAGTTCCACTATGCTCTTTAATATATTTGACCGAGTCATCAATACTCCATTCATCTTTATACTGCCGTTTATGAGTTAAAGCATCAAAAACGTCAGCTAAGGCTACAATTCTTCCATAGATATGAATCTCTTCTCCTTTTAAGCCACTTGGATAACCTTTTCCATCCCATTTTTCATGGTGTTGAGATGCAATTA
>JAOUOC010000203.1 GCA_029880585.1 Gammaproteobacteria bacterium | reverse complement strand
TTTGGTGGAGACGGCGGGGATCGAACCCGCGTCCGAAAATCCGCTGCTCGCGGTACTACATGCTTAGTTTGTCTTTAAGTTAACCCGAACCAGATCCGACAAACAGGATGCTTCAGGCGAGTTTGCTAAAGTTTAACGCTTGGGGGGCAAACACCCTTACGCGCGAGTCTCTGTGAATGACTGTTAACTTCCTACCAGTGACGCTCAGAAGCAACAGTTAGCCATTAAGCGGCTAAAGCGTAGTTGTCGTCGTTTGCAACTATAGTTTTCAGCTAGTGGGTACGAGGTTCGCTGACACCTCGGCATGCACCTTGAGTTTTGTAATTCCCGTCGAAGCCATGTCGTCCCCAAGAAATACACTCATTTCGATCCTGACAATTATGTCACATTGACTGAGAATAAAACAGATAAATACTCGAAACTGGTCGTAAATTATGACACACTTGGCTGAGAAAACATGTCGGAAACAGGGCAGAAGATTAAAAATCTTATATAGCTATAAAAATTTATGGATAAACGACAAGCAAATAAAATTGAAAGTAAGCATATAACCGATGTTGGTTGTGTCAGAGAGTTAAATGAAGATGCCATTATGGTGACAGATAACCTTTGGCTTTTGGCTGACGGAATGGGCGGTCATGCTTGTGGTGAAGTGGCCAGCCAATTGGCAGTGGAAACTATTGTTAAGGAGTTTGGCAAAAAACAGAATTTGGTTGATGCGATACAAACGGCTCATCAAAAAGTTTTAAAACAGGGAAAGAAAAAGAAAGCACAAAAAGGCATGGGGACTACTATTGTGGCGGCTGCCTGTGAAAATGGAAGTTATGATGTCGCCTGGGTGGGCGATAGTCGTGCTTATTTATGGGATGGTAAAAAGCTGGTTCAATTGACCGAAGATCATTCCTTGATGATGCGGTTGGTCAATTCCGGATTGCTATCTATGGAAGAAGCCAGCAGACATCCTCAAAGGCATATTATTACCCAATGCCTGGGTTCATTGGAGCTGGATCGCGTTTTGGTTGATCGGATTTCCGGTAATTGGCAGTATGGACAGCAGCTGCTTTTGTGCAGTGATGGTTTGAGTGACGATGTCACCAATGAAGAAATTTCGGCGATTTTAAAACAGGAACTGGGTAACAAGGATAAACTAAACCTGATGGTGAAAATTGCCAAAGATAAAGGTGGCAAAGACAATATCAGTATTGTTTTGATTGATTCACCGGTTAAAATTGAGAACAAAACGCCCTGGATGAAGCAATTGATATCAAAATTGCAGGGTTATTTTAACAAATAGTGAGAGGTAAAAATGGCTAATAACGATAAAGACGATAATGCTGTTGGACCACAAGGTACTCAAGTTTTTAATCTTGATGATATTAACAAGATGATTGATGCCAAAGTGGCAGAACAACAATCTAAAGGCGCCAATGTGCCTGCATTGGTCGGGATCAGTGATAATGTTAAGGACCAAACTTTTGTATTAAGTGGTGACAAGGTAGAAATTGGACGTCGTCCAAGTAGTGATGTTGTAGTTAATGTTTCCAGCGTATCGGCCATTCATGCACAAATGCACAATGAGGGTGGAAACTGGAAGGTTGTTAATTTATTGTCTTCCAATGGCACTTTTGTTAATGGTAAAAAAGTCAGTAATTTGTACGTTAATGCAGGAGATAGAATTTCTTTTGCGGGCGCTGAATTTATATTTACCTATATTGATGCAGCAAAAAGTGATGGCACTAAAAAAGGTAATGGTCTTGTTATAGGCTTGATTGTTGTGGCTGCTATTGCTGCCGGAGCATATTATGCCTGGGCTAACCAGTTGATCTGATGTTTTTGATGTTATAGGAGGTTTTTTATGTTGGAAAATCTCAATATGATTTTAATCATTGCCGTTGTGGCTGGTTTGTTATCGCTTTTTTATTTGATTTCAACTTTAAAGCGAATTAAAAAGTTACGCCTTATTGGTGCGGTTAGTCGTCTGGCCGGATTTTTGCTGTTCCTCTCTATTTCCCTGACACTCAGCCTTATCATGGTGGGTACTTCGGGCTATCACGCATTAACCAAAGAAGAGTTGGTCGCTGAAATTGAGGTCAAACCGATTGGGCAGCAGCAATTTCAGGTTAACTTTGTACAAGTCAACCAACAGCCCCACCATTTTATTCTGGATGGAGATGAATTGTTAATTGATGCCTACATCCTGAAATGGAAATCATGGACTAATATTTTAGGATTACATACAGCATACAGGCTGGAGAGAATTTCTGGTCGTTATAAAACCCTCAGTGATGAAAGAAATAAGCAACGAAGTGTTTACGCGATAAGTGATGAATCCGGAACAGGTATTGCGCAATGGCGTGAAGATCATCAAATGCTATCTGTATTACTTGATGTAGAACACGGATCAGCCAGTTTTGTAGATGCTGATCGGGTCGCCAGATATCATTTGATGGTGACAACAGATGGATTGTTACTACGTCCGTTAAGTCAATAAAATAAAGGTAGGGCAAGTGTTATTCAGGTTTTTTCTTTAGCGCTTTTTGTCTGCGAACTTCTTTTGGATCAGCTATCAAAGGTCGATAAATTTCAATTCTGTCACCTTCTCTAAGTTCAGTTTCCAGAGGCGAGGCTTTGCTAAAAATTCCCACCTTGTTTTCGTTCAAATCAATTTCAGGATAAAGTTCAAGAATCCCGGATTCATGAATAGCTTGTTCAATGGTGGAGCCAGACTTAACAGCAAGGGTTAATAATTTTTGCTCATCTGGTAATGGATAAATAATTTCAATATTAATAGAAGGCATATTTTTTTCGTGTGCTTGAATGGTCATTAATTGTATATTTGCTCTGCTCTGTCAGTAAACGCAGCAACCATCTTGTTAACCAGTTTTTTGAAAATACCGGAAAAAGCCATTGAGGTTAATTTGCTGGAAAACTCAAAGGTCAGATTAAGTTCTATTTTACACGCCTGATCATTTAAAGCTGTAAATATCCAGTCACCCTTGAGGTAGGTGAAAGGGCCATCAAGCAATTCCATGTGAATACGTTCAAATGGAAACAGCTGATTTCTGGTTGAAAAAGACTTGGTAATACCGCTTTTTGCTACTTCAAGTGTGGCAGACAAATAACCTTCACTCTGTTCAGTGATAGCTGCCTTTGAGCAATAGGGTAAAAATTGCGCGTAGCGTTCTATATCATTGACCAGATTGTACATCTGTTCAGCGGAGTAGTTCACCAGTGCGTGTCGTTTAATGTGTTCCACTATCAGGGATTCTCTTGTTTATTTTGCTGTTCAAGTTTTTCTTGAGTTTGTTTACTGTATTGTAAGGCACGTGGATCGTCAGGCTGGAGCTCCAGCACCAGTTGCCAACGCATTAAAGCCTTATTTAATGCGTCATTATGAAATAAAACAATGGCCTGGTCATGCAGTTTTTTGATTAATTGATCTTTTAGTGAAAAATACTCTTTGAAATTAGTAATATCAGGATCAATCTCTTCGGATGCAATCAATCTTCTGGCAGATTGCAGATAGTTTTTCTGACGGTAAAACAGCATAGCTTCATCCAGCAACCAGATAACTTTTTGAGGATTCAAAGCTTTCAGGTATTGTTGTCTTTGCTCCTCAGATCTGGATTTTGCAAGCAAATTTTCCAACTGTTTGATAATGATTTCTCTTTCAGAAGTGTCAGACGGTTCTCCGACAAAAAGCTTGAGTAATTGCTGATGAAGTGTGAGTAATTCTTCGATGTGCTTGTCAGCAATGTAGAGTTTGTTACTATAGTTTAAACCTTTCAGGTATTCGGCTTCTTCCAGAGTTTGTTTAATCAGTTTTAAATTAGCCAGTGAACGGGGAATTTGCTGTTTTACTTTTTTGGATGGGTTTCTGGAGGTCTGACTTTTTGCTGTTTTGTTGGTTGGTTGCCTTTTATCAGATTGCTCAGACTTTTTATCTGCAACATGAGTTTTAGCGTTATCGTCTTCAGCACTTGCATTGGTTTCATTGGAGTAAGGTGTGCTCTGGCACGCGGATAGCAATAGCCAAAGAATGAAAAGAATAATGCCTTTTTGTTTCCTCATTTCCTGTCATCATCTCCCAATTACAAAGCTAATTAAAATTGTTTTTCATGACACGCTGTTTTTCAATATTCCATTGTTTGGCTTTTTCACTTGCTCTTTTGTCATGGAGCTTCTTACCTTTTGCTGTCGCTATTTTAAGTTTAACCAGATTACGAACCCAATATAAAGCTAATGGCACGATGGTGTAACCATCTTTTTGTTGGGCATCAATGATTTTTCTCAATTCAGCATCATGTAAGAGTAACTTTCGATTTCGAGTTGGCTCAGCCACAATATGAGTTGATGTAGTGATCAGTGGTGAAACGTGGCAGCCATGCAAAAAAGCCTCACCGTTTTGCAGAATAATGTATGCATCGGTAAGATTGGCTTTTTGTGCACGCATGGCTTTGACTTCCCAGCCTTGCAGAACCAGACCGGCTTCAAAATCAGATTCGATATGATAGTCATGCCTGGCCTTGCGGTTTTGAGCAATGGTGTTATCGGGTAGTTTTTTCTTTTTTGCGCCCATGAAATTGATGATCTTTAACCTGTGAAGAATGGGCTCAATTATAGGTAAAGAAGGCGCCTTTGTCGCCTTCTTGTTGGAAATAAAATTAAAAACTAACGCAGCATACCATTAACTTGAACGATATCTTTTTCTGTCAGCAAGCCTGCAGCCTGTTTTAGTTTTAATGTATTGATAATGTAATCATATCTGGCTCTGGCATGTTGACGTTTGGCATCAAACAGCTGTTGAGTTTGCAGTAACACATCAATAATAGTACGTGTACCTACTTCAAATCCGGCCTGAGTGGCTTCAAGC
>JAOUOC010000202.1 GCA_029880585.1 Gammaproteobacteria bacterium | reverse complement strand
TCTTTTGGAAACACTGTGTCCAGATGTCCAATTAACATGATCTTTTTGCCTGGTTTACCAAAAGATTTTTCACTCAGAAGATGACCCGCACGATCCATTTCTTTAGGCATTTCAATCCAGGTATTTTTAAAACCTATTTTTGAAAACTCTTGCTCAAAAGCCTTGCCAACATCTCGCACACCTTTTAAATGTCTGGTACCACTATTGATATTGACTATTTTTTCGAGAAAATTAATTTGAGATTGAAAATTATTTTCTACCGCTTTTACAATTTGTTTTTCTGTATCGCTAAGCTTATTGTTTTCTGCTGATACACCAAATGTTGTACTCAAACAAAACAAAACCGCTACAGCTTTTGACAACGAATTCATATTGACACCTTTGAATTAAGAACATAATGAATAGGTTAAAATAACAGCGAGATAAATAAAGTCCAGTTTTATTTGCCTGATCCAACCAATGGTTATAAAAGCATTTTCTATTTTTTACTTTTAATTACTTTTGAAGATGACGTGTTTTTTAAAAATTGCTTAATTTTTTTGCTGGTAACAGGTTTGCTGTAATAATAGCCCTGAATGTTAGGGCATCCATGTTGAACCAGAAACTCCTTTTGGGCCTTGGTTTCAACACCTTCTGCCAACACTTTCAATTTCAGGCTTTCAGCAAGAGCAATAATCGCTTTTGAGATGGCAATATCTTCTTCATTAAATGGTAATTCACGCACGAATGACTTATCAATCTTCAACTTGTTGATTGGCAGTTTTTTCAAATAGGCTAAAGAGGAATATCCTGTTCCAAAGTCGTCAATTGCCAGCTCAATACCCATGTCGCTTATTTGATTCAGTATATTTATGGCGTGATCAAAATTTTCCATAATTTGACCTTCCGTAACTTCAAGTTCAATCCATTCTGGCTTGCAACCTGTTTCTTTTAACAGGGCTTCCAAAATTTCAAAGAAGTTGTTTTGCTGCAATTGTTTCATTGCCAAATTCAGGGATAAGGTTCCCGGATTCAAACCTTCTTCATACCATGATGCAAATTGCCGCATCGCTGTTCGCATTACAAAGTTATCGATAGGAATAATTAAACCGGTTGACTCGGCCAAAGGTATAAAGCGATTAGGAGAAACGATGCCTAATAAAGGGCTTTTCCATCTGACAAGCGCTTCCATGCCAATAAGCTCATCAGTATTGCCATTAATTTGTGGCTGATAATAAACTTCAAATTCTTCATTTTCTATGGAACTTCTTAAATTGGTTTCCATAACCACGCGCTCAAAGGCCATTTTTGTAATGTCAGAAGAATAATATTGAAAATTATTTTTTCCTTCCGATTTTGCCTTATACATTGCCGAATCGGCATATTGTAATAATTCTTCTGTGGTTTCTCCATCTGTCGGATAAAGGCTAATACCGATACTGGCCGTAACGTATAGCTTATTACCATCTATTTCAATGGGTTCTTCAAGACTGTTAATGATCTTTTGCGCTAAAACAGAAGCATCGGACTCTTTCTTTAAACCCTCTAATATAATGGTAAATTCATCACCACCCAACCTTGCAACTGTATCTTCATCACGAATAGTTTTGATGATAGTTTCTGTCATAAACTTTAAAACTTCATCGCCAACGGAATGACCTAAAGAATCGTTTATAGTTTTAAAATTATCCAAATCAATGAATAACAGCGCCATTATCGTGTCATTTCTTTTGGCTTTGGCAATGCCATGTTCCAATCTGTCATTGAACAAGGTTCGATTGGCAATTCCGGTTAAATCATCATGGTGTGCCATGTGAGCCAGAGCATTTTTTTGTGCAATAAGCTCATGCTCGGTTTGCCTTTGTTTGGTGATATCAGAATAAGACCCCAGAATACCAATGGTATTATCATCCATATCTTTTAGCGGTATTTTGGATGTTAGCAAGGTAATTGCTTCACCATTTTCTGTCGTCTGATTTTCTTCAAAATTTAACCTGGGTTTACCGCTTTCCATCACTGCAACATCATCTGACCGATAAAGTGCTCCCTCAGTCTCCCCCCAGGGTAATTGAAAATCTGTTTTTCCAAGAATTTCCTCCTGAGAACTCAAACCGGCATCCTGGAGAAATAACTTGTTTGCTCCAAGATATTCTCCTTTTTTGTTTTTCCAGAAGATTCTAACTGGTACAGAATCAATGATATTGTTGATCAAACTAAACTGTTCAGTAATGCTCTTTTCTTTCTTTAATAGCTCAATATTTCTTTTTTCCAGACTACGGGTAACACTTTGTAATTCCAGAATGGTGTCTTTGGGTGTTTGAACCTGGACAAACACAATTGTTTTAAATTCTTCAAAAATTGAATAATCAAGATGTGTTGTGACTTCAAACCAGCGTTCAACCTTATCTTTACACATAACCTTTGCAGGAAAACCCAGCAAATTGGTGTTATCTTTTTCAGCACGCTCAATACCTTTTACCCAGGAAGAAATGATAAAGTTTCGATAATCTTCATCTGGATATGCCAGCTTGAACCAGTGCTGATCAGTTGGAATGTCCTGAGTGTTGTAACCTATTGAGTTAATAAACGCCTTGTTTACAAACACAATTTCATCATAGCTGGAACCGTCACTTTGCGTGATTTGTTTGTTAAGAGAAACAGGGTTCGGCAACAAATCTAATAGATCAAGCCAACTATTGTTTATAATTTTGTTAAAATTTTTGACAACTAGCATATTAGCCAAGGAATTTAATCATCATTCGAGTAAGTATAGACTGATTCTGTTAAATTAAAGTTACTTTGATATATAAAATGTTGTTTTGCGACCAATTTCCGTTTCATTAAGTATTTAAAGTTCATAACCTTTGCCTTTATTCACATTTTGACCAAAACCTCATTTTTTGAACTATTATTAAAGAAGATTTATATCTACAAAAAAATGGATTAATTTTCTGGACTGATCATGTGATGAAAACAAAAGTTTTATTGGTTGCCATAATTATATTTTCAATTGCAGGTTTTACATTAACCTATTTTAATGATCAATTTATTCAATATGTCATGGGTTTAATATTATTGTTATCCATTATGGCTTTTATCTACGAGCAAAAGGATCTGGAAAATATTGAAAAAATTATGCACGAGGAAGAAGAGCTAAATGTGGATTATCAGTCTTCCATACATCATTTGATCTCAATAACCAATGAAGAATTTCAGTTGGCTCGCGAGGAAATTGAAAGAATTGGCAATATTGTTGGTGAAGCTGGCAACAATCTGGCTGGTGATTTTACCGGAATGCAAAGTGAAACCAAAAACCAGCAGGAAATAGTTAATGAATTGATTTCCAGCCTGTCTGCATTGGTTAAACAGGAACAGCATATTACTGAGCAAGCTAGTGAATTTTCTGCTGCCAGTCTTGATATTTTCTCAAAGGTTCAGGAGTCTGTTGGAATAGTTTCCAGCGATTGTAAGAATGTCGAAACTGAATTTAAAAAAGTATCAAATCAAATTGCCAGAATAGATGGTACTTTGGCTGAAATGAATGGTATTACCGAGCAAACCAACTTATTGGCGCTTAATGCGGCTATTGAAGCGGCAAGAGCCGGAGATGTAGGACGAGGATTTGCTGTGGTTGCTGATGAAGTTAGAGCTTTGTCGCAAAGGTCGCAAACTTTTAATCAGGAAATAGCTGATCAGCTTAAAGATATTCACCATTCCATGAACGGCCTGACTGAGCAGATCAATTCTTTATCTAAAATAGATATGGCATTAGCCAGTGATGGTCAGCAACAGGTTCTTAATATGTGGGAGGGGATGATTAATTTGACCGAAGATGCTAAATTAAAAAGCCAGGCTATTAACAATATGGCTTCTAATATTAATGAACATGCAATTCGTGGTGTCCGGTCATTGCAGTTTGAAGATATGACACAACAAGTTATGACTCATTTAAGAGAAAGGTTATTTATATTAAATAATTTTACCAATGAGGCCACTGAACTCTTGTCCCATTCTATAACACCAGAACAACTGAAATCATTAAATCAATTAACTACTAGCAAGCAGAGCGAGCTAAAAGGTGTGAATAAGTCGGTTCAGCAAACCAATTTATCTGAAGGCGATGTCGCGCTATTTTAGTCAAGACTGATTGAGTTAGTATCTGGCATTTTCCCTGTCCATCTGAAAAAAGCATACGCTGCCTGTCTTATTAACATCCCTTTTCCATCAGCATAATTTTCAATTCCTATCTTCGTCATCAATTTTTTGAAATCATCCGCTCTTTGCCCATAATTAAGATCATAGACAAAGGCATTTTGATTCAGGCTTAACTTTTTCAGAAAGTCCTTTTCATCCCATTGTGTGGTGGTATTGATAATGCCATCGAATAAATGTGAGTCAGTTTCAAATAAGTCTATTGATCCAAAGTCTTTAAAGTCCTCTACCAACAAATGAGATTTTTCTTTTGTTCGGTTATAAACGGACAACTTTGCGCCGCTTTCCAGTAAAGAATAAGCCACTGATCGACAGGAACCACCAGCGCCTAAAATCAAAATATTTTTATTTTTAATTTCAAAACTATTAGCAGACAAATCATCCAGCAATCCCAGGCCATCGGTAGAATCACCAATCAGTTGTTTTTTGTCATCCAGAAAAATGGTGTTTACAGACTGAATTTTATTGGCAAGTGGCGTCAACTGATCAACAGATTCTATGATCTGTTGCTTAAAAGGCAGGGTAATATTTAAGCCGTGGCCGCCTTGCTGAAAAAAGTAATCAATAAAATGATGTAACTTGTCAGGCTCGATTAAAAATTTATCATAGCTAATCGACACACCCAACTGTTCAGCAAACTGTTGGTGTATCTGAGGTGACATGCTATGAGCAATCGGATTTCCGACAAC
>JAOUOC010000201.1 GCA_029880585.1 Gammaproteobacteria bacterium | reverse complement strand
CGGAATAATGGTATCGAATACAATTTTTTGGTAGCTATAAAAAGCAATAATGCCGAAGGATAGTCCGGCAACAAACAGGATGATTTTATTTTTCATTGATTATCCTTAATTTTGTATTTTAATTTAGAGACACAGCATAAAAGGATTTGAAGGTTTTCTCAATGATGGCTTTCAAAAAACCATCAATTATATTCAATATTTTTAGTTTCATTTATCTGGCAAGATACAAGATTTTCTAGTCAGGATCGCATCTCAAATTTATATGATTTATGCACTTTTCCAACAAATTTATACTATTATTATTTCAATAAATGAATACTGAAAGAAATCCATTGAGCAACTATTTATACAACTTATTACCCATTTCTAAGGCTAAATTAGAAATCTTAATTTATATCACAGCTTTTGTACTGCTATTTTTACCCATTAACGCAATAGCCTCTAACAAGCCAATAGATATATCTCAACATGAAAGTGATATCCCGATTGGCCAGCATATTGATTTTTATAAAGAATCAAATCAAAACTTTGAAATTAATGACATTATAAACTTGAGTCCAGACGCATGGACTTCTCTTAATCAAAACATTGGAAACTTTGGTCAAACTCTGCAGCCTGTTTGGCTTAAGTTAACAATAATCAATAGTAGCCATGATGCTAAACAAAGAATGTTATCCATGGAAAACCCTATAATTAAGGACTACCAGATATTTGTTGTCCAAAATAACCAGATTACTAATAAATATAATTTGGGTTATACCAGACAGTTTGCAACAAGAGCGGTAGATAGTCGAAACTTTATTATTCCTGTAGAGCTTCAGGCTAACAGTAAAATAACTGTATTCTTGCGACTTGAAACACATCAATCAATGCAATTTCCACTATATCTTAGAGATTTAGAAAACTTTAACAAACATGAAGCCTCTACCAGTCTTATTCAAGGTTTATATTTTGGTTTCATGTTAGCGTTAGCTCTTTACAATATTTTTCTTTTTGCTTCTTTAAAAGAGAAAAATTATCTCTATTTTGCAATTTATATTACTGCAGAATTTCTATACCGCCTGCTACAGTCTGGTTTGGCTTTTCAGTACTTTTGGCCTAACAATCCTGTTCTTAATGATTACAATGTTATATTTGTCGTAGGATTGATGATGTTTGGACTATCTATTTTCATCTATAACTTTTTGAGGATAGATAAATCGCTACCAATAATGCACAACACATTAATCACCTTAATGGGCCTGTCAATCGCTATTCCTTTTTTGAGTTTTATATCATTACCACTAACAGTTAAGGCCATTAATTTGTTTTCATTTGCGACCATTATGATAGGGCTTATCATATCAATAAGGCGGTACCTTGATGGTCTAAAGTATGTGAAATTCTTTATGTTTGGTTTTATTGCTTTACTGATCTCATTATTATTACTGGTGCTTAATAAGATAGGAATACTTCCAAGAAATATTGTGACTGAACACGGAACTCAAATAGGAGATATTGTTACTGCGCTACTGATGTCTCTCGCACTATCTCATCGTATTAAAAATGAACATCACAAACTGATACAAGCAGAAGCAGAAAGTAAAGCTAAAAGTGAATTCCTTGCTACCATGAGCCATGAAATCAGAACGCCATTAAATGGTGTTTTGGGTGTAACAGAAATTTTAGCTTCCACTAAAATGAATTCGCAGCAAAAGCACTATGTAAATATTATTGAGGAATCCGGTAGCCTACTAAAAAGCATCATTAACGATATTCTGGATTACTCCAAAATTGAAGCAGGTAAAATCGAAATTGAACATATAGACTTTGATCTAAACCAGCTTAGTCAGGAGTGTATTTCCAGTTTTGATCTAATAGCCAAAAATAAAAATATAGAATTGGTAACAACTATTGATAAAGGTACTCCTTTTTATCTTAATTCTGACCCAACAAGAATAAAGCAAATCATTATTAACTTGTTGAGTAATGCTTTTAAATTCACCAGCAAAGGTAAAATAACACTAAAAATAAGTCATTTTTCCAGAACTGAAAACTCTCATGAAAACATTTACCTTAAAGTAGAAGTAATAGATACAGGAATTGGAATCGCAAAGGACAAGCAAGAAAATCTTTTTACCGAATTTAGTCAGCTGGACAATTCTACTAGTAGAAAATATGGCGGAACAGGCTTGGGGTTGGTTATTTGCAAAAAACTTTCAGAATTGCTTGGTGGAGAAATTGGCATTGAAAGCGAAAAAGGCAAAGGCTCAAACTTTTGGTTTACTTCAAAAGTTTTAAAAGCAAGTAAAAGCGATAATGATGTTGTAAAACAGAGTTTAATAAAGAATGTTAGTAAGCTTTCTGGTAAAAGTGTTGTAATTGCAGAAGATAACCCAACCAATCAGCTTGTTATCAAAAAAATGCTCAACACGCTGGGTATTGATCCCATTATTGTCGACAACGGACAACAAGCTTTTGATCTTGTGATCCAAAAGCATGAGGAGCTTAATTTTATTTTAATGGATTGCGAAATGCCTGATGTGGATGGTTATCAGGCTACCGAAATGATAAGACAATGGGAAGCGAAGCAGAATATTTCACCAATTAAAATCATCGCTCTAACAGCGCATGCTTTGCTTGAGTATAGGCAAAAAGCGTTAGACGTTGGAATGAATGCTCATATTTCAAAACCTGTGAGTCTTAAAACATTAAGTCAGGTTTTGGTTGAGACGATTACAGATTAATTGATAAAGAACTCAACTGCTTTTAAAGGCAGAGATCATCTAATTTAGGTTTTGCCTTCTGTTTTCATTCTGGAAGACCCGAATTCATTCACATTAAAACTGTCACTGCGAGGAGCTTGTGACGCGGCAGTATCCTGAAGACTATAATGCTAAGATTTTCATTTCTTTTAAAAGCGTGATACATTGCTCGAGTACATGTGATAACTTTTACATTCTATGAAACTTACTAGATATCTCAGCATACCCAAGTTCCTTGACCTTCTAGAGCATGGCTTATTTGTGCCCAAGGCCAATATGTTTCAAGATCCATATGAAGGAACCATTGGTATAGACAAATATGATGAAAATGACGAATACTGCGAGAACATTGACTCAAAAATATCGTGGGCTAAGGAATGGGTCTACGTCAGTTGCTGGCACTCCTCCTACTCAGAGTCTTTTGCAATGTGGAAAATCTATGGCATGCATAATGAATCGATCGCTATCACAATTGATTCGTCAGCACTAGAGGAGTCTATTACTAAGTTTGGAATTTCTTTTGCTCAGATCAAGCATGTCGGTTATAGATACGTTGATGAGTACCCTAAGCCATTATTTGAATACAAACCAAACAATAGAAATACAATTCTAGATGACGATATTTACTCACAGGTGTTTGACGCTTTATTCAAGAAGCATGATGGTTATTCATACGAAAAAGAAATCCGGCTAGTGCTTTCTCAAAGTGATGTTGAGCATGATATAAATAGTGAACCGGGCATATATTTACCTTTCGAAAAAAATCATATTAAAAAGATCACTATTAGTCCCATGGCAAAAGAATGGTTTCATGACGTAGTATACTCAATTGTCATACGATATAAATTAAACACAAAAATATATAGTTCAACACTATCCTCAGAATAATGCTAACAGTGTTAACAAAAATGAACAGAGCCACATCACATCTGCCCCCTCTGAAAAGTGCCGTAGGGCGGATAAGCCAACCGTCATCCGTCAGACAGAGCGGTAAAATACAAGAATCGTAGGTTGGGGTGAAAACCCCAACAAAAATGGATTAATTGAAACGGATGCAAAAATTGTTGGGGTTCATAAACTCACCACCAACCTACAGAAGTGCCGTAGGGCGGATAAGCCAAGCGTCATCCGCCAAACATATCAGTAAAATATGAGTATATTTATAGGATTATTGTTGGCGCTTCGCTAACCACAACCTACAAAAAATGGATTCCTGTGTTCACAGGAATGACATTAAAGAAGCAATAGCCATTGGGAGATTACCACGTCACTCCGTTCCTCGTAATGACAGGGTATTTTATGGATTCTGGTTCATCCCAAGCTGCCTTCTCTTGCTTTGCAATTCACCTTGTTCACAAGAATGACGCCCTTCGACATGCTCAGGCAGCTTAATAATTATGCTCTCAACTCGTAACTCTTTACCCGCAACCCAAATCTTTTCCTAAAACCCATCCCAATCTTCTGCCAACTCAGGCTCTTGCATTAACAGCAATGCCAACTCATCATCTTCCGCCATATAATCATTCATATCCTCGGCCATCATTGCCCAAACATCTTGTAAATCATCTTCATTAGAGACCGTCGAAATCGGCGTAAAAAACATAAAGCTGGCTACATACAAACTGGCAGCAAGGGCTGGCATGGCAATTAAGGGTTTGCGCAGATATTCAAGCAATTGACTGCCGAAACTTGAAGAATTATCAGAGTTAGGTTTAGCCGCTTGTTCAGGCAGGTTTTGAATAATTTGGTGATGCAAAGCGCTTATATTTTCAAAATTAACGTCTTCAGATTGAGAATCATTAATCATTTGATTCAAACTTTCATCAGCCTCTTTTTCAACTTCAATTATTTGTTGCAACTCTAAATTTTGTTCAATCAAATTTAACAACGCTGCCTTTTCATCTTGCGGCCATTGAGAAGAATCAGCACCGTAACTTGCTAATATTTGCTTTGCTCGTTTTAAAGACATCATATTAATTCACCTCTGTTAATCCTGATTAACCAACAACAGTTGCTTGAGTTTTTTCCGCCCTCTGGCCAATAATGACTCAAGCGCATCAACACTAACTTCCAAAATTTCTGCCACCTCTTTATTACTTAACCCATGATAAACTGTCAAAGTGATGGCTGTTCTTTGTCTTTCTGGTAACTGATCCAACA
>JAOUOC010000200.1 GCA_029880585.1 Gammaproteobacteria bacterium | reverse complement strand
TTTCACGCCACCAGTTTCAGCACCAAAATCTTTATCGTGAAAATTGAATTTACCTGTAACCTGACCGCTACAAGAATCACCATTAAAACCAAAGTTTGCCTTACCTTCACCAGCTGCTGAAGCAATAGTACCGCCGCCAGTAACCTTGCCATTTGTGGCATTGTTACAACCAGTAATTGCAAAGGAAAATATTAAAAGAAAAAATACTTTTATGTTTGTTTTCATAACCCACCTCGTTATATTGTTTTAGGACACTCATGATATATGAGCCATATCAGTCTAAAGAAACCATTTAGTGTGATCAATAAAATGATCAAATAATGTTCACTATTTCACTTTACGAGAGTTTTTGATCAGATTTTTAAACATTAAGTGTGTGTAACCAGTTTGCCTGCTTTTGCAAGGTTTATCTTTTGATAACCTGATTCCAATAACATCAAGACATCAATCAGTACTTTGATAATTTTACCGCCATTCGCTTTATTTAATTTTATTGTCATTTCATAAACATAATTTTTTCATTCTATTCTCCATATTCTTTTTATCTAGACACACTCTCTAATATCAAAAAAATAGCGACTACTATCCCTGCCCACCATCAATCCTTGCCTTCGTCAAAACAGGAAAAAACTTTACTAAAAATATCCCGAATGCCAATAACCAGAACAAACTCGCTAACAATAAGATTGTGTTGTAATCTTGCCAAAATACCGGTACCAACACCCTACAAACAAAGGCAATAAACATAAAAATAAAAGCCAGGTTCATTTGCCAGCCCACCACAATCTTTCTTCCTGTATGACCGAGTGATACCCTTGAAATCATGGATAAGGTCATCAGCCCAATACCGCCAATAGTAATTGCATGATAAGCAGATAACCCAACAGGTAAATAATTTAACTGATTAAGCGCTAGCAGAACTAATCCTAAACACATCATCCAGTAACTGACATGCAGCGACCAGACTAACGGCGTTTTAATCGTTACCCATATTCGCCATCTTACAGCCCTGACAAAATTAACCACACCAGCAGATATAAAGATTACCGCTTGAAACAGTGTAGAAAGGGTAATCAGGTCACTAACAACAATAACTGAGGCTATCACCAAAGCAATGGATAGATTTTCTAACAAGGGTACAGGAAGCACCTTCTCCGTTTGCGTACCATTAGCTGTAAACATGGGAATAACTCGCCCACCCATAATACACATGACCAATGCAATCATCATGACCATTACATGACTAAAAACCAAAAATGATGTTTGTACTGAGCCGTGGAGAGATAAATGCATCAATAAATTCAGATAGGCCATAACCAGTAAAATTGGCACAAAAAATAAATTGCGCCACAGCTTGACCTTGATAATAGGTATGGCAAAAAAACAGGCTGCTAGAGGAAGAAACAACACATCGACTATTATGATATATACAGTTGGCAGCAAAGGGAAAGCAAACAAAATTCTACCTAATAACCAGACACTTACCAAAGCTGCGAGCGCCTTCCCCTTAACAGTTTGGACGCCCGTCCAGTTTTGTACTGCGGTCAGTAAAAACCCAATGATAATAGCTACGGTGTAGCCGAATAACATTTCATGGCTATGCCAAAAATAGGCTCCGCCATAGGGCGAAAATTCGAACCATGCACTAAAAGATAAACCCCATACGCCTATGGCTAAAAAACCAAATAGTGCGCCCATTAAAAAAAACGGTCTGAAGCCTAATCTGAAAATTGGTAAGATGTATTGTAATTGTTTTTTATTTCTGTCTTCTATGGTTGACTGGTTAGATTCTGCCATCGATTATGATCCATATTGTGAATTGAATAAGTTTTTCTTATAAGGTAGCAACTCAAATCATATTACCTGTAGTAATACAACAATACAATTCGTATCCCATTCCAGTTATTAAAAAACACTTTAACCATAACAAAAACAGATGAAATTCAGTTTCAATCTGGTTACAATTGCGCCACTTTAATGGAAATATCCAACAAGCAGTCTAAACTCAATATACTCTTTGGTTTCAACCAGTTAATTACGAGGATAAAAAATAATGGCCGAGTACTCGCTTTTTACTTCTGAGTCTGTTTCAGAAGGACATCCAGACAAGATCGCTGATCAAATTTCTGATGCGGTTCTGGATGCTATTTTAAGTCAGGATACCAAAGCGAGAGTAGCGGTTGAGACGATGGTAAAAACCGGAATGGCCATTGTAGCTGGTGAAGTGACAACCAGTGCCTGGGTTGATTTGGAAGAGATTGTACGTTCTACCATCTGCGATATTGGCTATACCAGTTCTGAAATGGGATTTGACGGTCAGACTTGTGCAGTTTTAAATGCTATTGGTAAACAATCTCCTGATATCAATCAAGGTGTTGACCGTGAAAGCGAGGAAAAACAGGGTGCGGGCGATCAAGGTTTGATGTTTGGTTATGCTACCAACGAAACATCTCAATTAATGCCTGCGGCAATAACCTGGTCACATCAACTGGTAGAAAGACAAGCCCACGTTAGAAAAAATGGTACGCTTAACTGGTTGAGACCTGATGCCAAAAGTCAGGTGACATTACGCTATGATAATGGCAAGCCTGTCGCCATTGATGCCGTTGTACTTTCAACGCAGCATAATCCTGATGTTAGCCAAAGTGATTTGCAGGAAGCTGTAAGAGAACTGATTATAAAACCGGTTTTACCTGAAAATTTAATTCATAAAGATACCAAATTTCATATCAATCCTACTGGTAACTTTGTAATTGGTGGTCCGGTTGGTGACTGTGGTTTAACTGGCAGAAAAATCATTGTAGATACCTACGGTGGTGCGGCTCACCACGGTGGTGGTGCATTTTCAGGTAAAGATCCTTCCAAAGTGGATCGTTCAGCTGCTTATGCTTGTCGTTATGTTGCCAAAAATATTGTGGCTGCTGGTTTGGCAGATCGTTGTGAAATTCAGGTTTCCTATGCTATTGGTGTGGCACAGCCAACCAGTATCAGTTTAAATACTTATGGCACTGGCAAAGTCAGCGATGATGTTATTACCAAACTGGTTGCGCAACATTTTGACCTGACCCCTTATGGCATTATGCAAATGCTTGATCTCATTCGCCCAATCTACAAAAAGACCGCTGCTTATGGTCATTTTGGTCGTGATGATGCTGATTTCACCTGGGAAAATACAGACAAGGCTGACGCATTAAAATCAGATGCCGGATTGTAAAAACTTTTTTTTAAAAGAGCTTCCATTTTTAAAATTATGAACTAGAGTTTTAACAGGATTTAATGTTTCGGGCGATGTAGTGTCGCCTGACTCGCTGAATGAGGGACGCTGCAGCAGAACTTCTTTTCTGTCACGCTCATTCAGGTGGGAAAGTATCAATAAGGGCGTTCTTGAACTTTTGGAGAACAACATGTCTACTGCAAACACTGCTGAACAATTTTCCGTAACTCAAGACTACTATATCAAGGATATTGGTCTGGCCGATTGGGGACGCAAGGAAATTGCCATTGCTGAAACCGAAATGCCAGGGCTAATGGCTATGCGTGAAGAGTACGGTGATAGTCAACCACTTAAGGGAGCTCGCATTGCCGGCTCACTTCACATGACTATTCAAACTGCTGTGTTAATAGAAACGCTGGTTGCTTTGGGTGCTGATGTTCGTTGGGCTTCCTGTAACATTTATTCAACACAGGATCATGCAGCGGCAGCAATTGCAGCACAAGGCATTCCGGTTTTTGCCTACAAAGGTGAAACGCTGGAAGAATACTGGAAATTTACCCACAACATTCTGGATTGGGGTAATGGTGAAACAGCTAACATGATTCTTGATGACGGTGGAGATGCAACGCTCGCTGTTATTTTGGGTGCAAAAGCAGCGAAAGATCCGAGTATATTAAACAACCCAAAAAGTGATGAAGAAAAGTATTTGTACGCCTCTATCAAAGCGCAGTTGGAGCTGGATCCTGAGCTGTATGCTCGTGCAGGCGCTAACATAAAAGGTGTAACAGAAGAAACCACCACAGGTGTTATGCGATTAAATCAAATGGCCAAAGAAGGAACACTTCCTTTTCCTGCAATTAATGTAAATGACTCTGTTACCAAATCCAAATTTGATAATTTGTATGGCTGCCGTGAATCGTTATTAGATGGTATCAAGCGTGCCACTGATGTGATGATTGCTGGCAAAATTGCAGTGGTTTGCGGTTACGGTGATGTCGGTAAAGGTTGTGCGCAATCTCTGCGTGGCCAGGGTGCAACAGTTGTAATCACCGAAATTGATCCAATTTGTGCCTTGCAAGCTGCAATGGAAGGTTTTCGTGTCGTATTACTTGAAGATGTTGCTCACGAAGCTGATATTTTTGTCACCACCACGGGTAACTTTGACATCATCCGTCACGACCATATGAAAGCTATGAAAAATCAGGCGATTGTTTGCAACATTGGTCATTTTGATAACGAAATTCAGGTTGCTGCGTTAAAAGAATATCAATGGGAAAACATCAAGCCTCAGGTTGATCACATTATTTTCCCTGATGGCAAACGCATAATATTGCTTGCTGAAGGTCGTCTGGTCAATCTCGGTTGTGCAACAGGACATCCGAGTTTTGTAATGTCTAATTCTTTTACTAATCAAACATTGGCTCAGATTGAACTTTGGACAAAACATGGTGAGTACCAGAACGAGGTATATATCTTACCTAAACATCTTGACGAAAAAGTGGCCAGGTTGCATTTGCAAAAAATTGGAGCAAAACTGACGACATTAACGCCAGAGCAAGCGGCCTATATAAACGTTACTGTTGAAGGTCCATATAAGCCGGATCATTACCGATATTAGAAAATCAGTTGCTAGTTGCTAGTTGCTAGTTGCTAGTTGCTAGTTGCTAGTTGCTAGTTGCTAGTTGCTAGTTGCTAGTTGCTAGTTGCTAGTTGCTAGTTGCTAGTTGCTAGTTGCTATTTGCTAGTTGCTAGTTGCTAGATA
>JAOUOC010000199.1 GCA_029880585.1 Gammaproteobacteria bacterium | reverse complement strand
CAGTTTATAGTTATTAGAA
Source organism: Gammaproteobacteria bacterium (assembly GCA_029880585.1). GTDB lineage: Bacteria > Pseudomonadota > Gammaproteobacteria > Enterobacterales > Kangiellaceae > Aliikangiella. The sequence continues at coordinate 4,959 of JAOUOC010000199.1, read as the reverse complement.
AATAATAGTTAGCAACTAGCAACTAGCAACTAGCAACTAGCAACTAGCAACTAGCAACTAGCAACTAGCAACTAGCAACTAGCAACTAGCAACTAGCAACTAGCAACTAGCTTAGGGTACAATACAGCCTTTTAATTCTTAAGGCTTTCTTATGTCTTTTCTTGCATGCAGAATTTATCTTAATGAAACGACTTCTCAGGCAGAACACCGTCTCGAGCAGATGGATATTGAGCAGTTATCTGATGGCGAAGTTGTTATCAGAGTTCATTATTCAGGTATCAACTACAAAGATGCGCTAGCTGCTACCGGTCGAGGTCAGATTCTTAAAAAATTTCCATTAAATGGTGGTATAGATTTGGCTGGTATCGTCGAATCATCCAGTCATCCAGATATCAAACCTGGTGACGAAGTACTGGTCAATGGTTGCGGTCTGGGAGAAATTCATGATGGCGGACTGGCACAATATGCAAGAATTCCCGCTGATTGGGTCATACCTGTGCCAACTGGCCTGACAATGAAAGATTGCATGATTCTGGGTACTGCCGGATTTACAGCCGCATTGGCAATACACAGAATGCAGGAAAATCATCAAACACCTGATAAGGGGCCAATCATTGTGACCGGTTCTTCTGGCGGCGTAGGTAGTTTTGCAGTAAATATCCTTTCAAATCTGGGATTTGAAGTCATAGCACATAGTGGTAGAAAAGAGACTTATTCTGAATATTTAGCTGATTTGGGAGCCTCAAAAGTAGTAGATTCGACTGATCTGAATTTAGGTAAACGGCCATTGGAAAAAGCGCAATTTGGTGGTGCTATCGATAATGTAGGCGGTGAATTGTTAGCTCAAATAATAGCTCACACAAATCTATGGGGAAACATTGCTAATATCGGTTTGGCCGATAATCATAAACTTGATACAACGGTTTTTCCAATGATCTTAAGAGGAATCAGTCTGTTGGGTGTTAGTTCAACAAACTGTCCGATGCCTTTAAGAAAATCTATTTGGCAAAAATTGGGACAGGAGTACAAGGTTAACCGATTGAGCAGCATTTTAACCAAAGAGGCTAAACTGGAAGATGTATCTGAAATTTTTGAATTGTTGCTGGACAGAAAACTTCATGGCCGGGTTTTAATTGACTGTCAATGAAAAAAATTTAAAGGATAGAGAGCTATGAAAAATCAACTGGCAAAATTAATAGATAAACTCAACAAAAAACCACAATGGCTGAGAAAACGATTACTCAATTTTGCGATCGGTTCAACCGTTAAATTTGTTGGTACAGCTGGTGTTTCAATGGATGAAATGACGCAATCCAGAGTTGTTGCCAGTCTGAAAAACCGCAAGAAAGTTCAAAATCATATTAAAACAGTTCATGCAGCGGCAACATCGTTGTTGGCAGAGACTGCCTCAGGTATGGTTGTTGGGATGAACATTCCTGATGACAAATTACCCTTGTTAAAGAACATGTCGATTGATTACCTCAAGCGTTCACAAGGTGCCATCAAGGCTGTAGCCAATATTACCGATGATCAGGTTAATCAAATGCACACTCATGAAAAGGGGGATGTGTGTATTGCGGTTTTGGTGACAGATGAGCAGGAACAACAAATTGTTGATTGCAAAATGACATGGGCCTGGATACCTAAACGCTAACGCCCCTTCACTTCGGATTGATTAATGCAAGTTTATCTTACAGCACTCGGTTGTCGTTTAAATGAGGCTGAACTTCAGACCTGGGCAGCAGAGCTTTCCCAATATGAAATTGCCATTACAACAGCAATTGATAAAGCTGATTTTATTATTCTTAACACCTGTGCTGTAACCAGTGAGGCGGCCAGAAAGTCACGTCAAACTATTCGCAAACTACATAGGCAAAACCCTGCTGCAAGATTGGTTGTAACCGGCTGTTATGTTTCTCTTGAACAGGATGAAGTAGCGGATATTTTGGGGGTAGATTTGATTGTATCCAATCAGCATAAGTCACAACTTCCAGAACTGATGAAAGCTGCATATAACTGGCCATCCATGCCAAAGCAGGCTGAAGAACCTGATTCAACGCCACTATTTAATCGTAATCGAGAAAGAGCCTTTATTAAAATTCAGGATGGTTGCCGATATCGTTGCACCTACTGCATTGTAACCATTGCCAGAGGAGAAGAAACCAGCAGAAGCATTGAGGATATTTTGAATGAAATACGGCAATTGCAAAGCGCTGGTGTTAAAGAGATTGTACTGACCGGTGTTCATGTTGGTGGGTATGGTGCTGATATTGACACTTGTCTGTATGATTTGGTAGTTGCAATTCTGCAACAAACAGATATTCCCAGAATACGTTTTGCTTCCGTTGAACCCTGGGATCTACCTGATAATTTTTTCGAATTATTTGCCAATAAAAGATTAATGCCACATATGCATCTGCCCATTCAAAGTGGAAGCGATGCTATTTTGAGAAGCATGTCCAGACGTTGTAAATCTACTGAGTTTATGCGATTAGTGGATAGAGCCAGAGATCAAATTGCTGATTTTAATATTACTTCTGACATTATTGCAGGTTTTCCGGGTGAGTCTGAAAATGATTTACAAATGTCATTAAACATTATTGAAAAGGCACAATTTGGCCATACTCATATTTTTACCTATTCAAGACGCGAGGGAACAAAAGCGGCAAGATTACCCAATCAGATTGACGAGCAAATAAAAAAACAAAGAAGCAAACAATTGCATGAAAAAGCGCTTGCTGTAAAAAAAGTTAGTCTTGAAAATATGGTCGGTAAAAATGTTGAAATACTATTTGAAGGCAAACCTGACAGAATAGATGAAAATAGATATCGAAGTTACGGTTACACGGAGAATTATCATAAAGCCTACCTTGAAATGGAAAATGCAATTGATCTTTCCAATCAAATCATTTCATGTAAAGTGACATCTGCTGATCTGAATATTATGCTTTTATCTGTAGAGCCGATGGAAGACTGGTCAGATAAAAATGCCAGGCTAATGGTAAACCAACTGGATTGATTGGTATTTTGAATAATCAAGGCAGCTAATCAACCAATAGCTTTTTACTTTCTTTTTTCACATCCTGTATTGCTGATAGCAGAGACTGTTGTTGAGCTTCTGTTTCTTCATTAATGCCATGTGTTTTGATGTGAGTTTCGTAGTTATTTGCTATTTCCTTGAGGCTAGGTACGCCACAATAAGCGGTAGCGCCATGAAGTTTATGAATACCTTGTTGTAAGGAATTAGAATCCTTGTCGTTGAATGCCTTGTTAATAATGGTTTCGGCCTCGTCAAAACTTTCAACCAGCATTCGCAACATATCATAGGCGAGATCCGGTTTTTGATTGGCCATTTTCATACTCAGTGACCAATCTATAATTTCAGTATTTAATTTTTTGACCAGATCACCACTTGTTTTTTGTTCAATTACTGTTTCTTTTGATAAGAGTGATTTTCTTACCCATTTTCTGACAGTATCTTCCAGTTGTTCTATACCAATAGGTTTGGTTAAATAATCATTCATGCCTTGACTTAATAGACGCTCTTTTTCACCTTTCATCGCATGAGCTGTTAGCGCAATAATGGGGAGTCGCTGGTTAGCATGACTTAATTTTCTGATTTCGCTGGTGGCCTCCAGACCATCCATTTCAGGCATTTGTATGTCCATAAAGACCAGGTCAAAACTGTTATCTTTGCATGCCTGAATGGCTTCAAGTCCATTTTTAGCAAGAGTTGATTTCACGTTATATTCGCTCAACAGTTCTGCAATCAATTTCAGATTGGCGTCATTATCATCAACACAAAGTATTTCCAGATCACCTGATGTTTCAGAAGTTTCTTTGCTATCAATTTCCGATAAAGCTGGCAGACTGTCCATCTCAAAAACATCTGTCAGACTTTGAGCAAGGTTTTTTCGAATAATGGGCTTGTTGTAGTAGTGATTTATATTTAATTTATGGAAACTGGCTATTACTTCTTCATCATTAGTATTGAGTAAAGTGATAAGAGGGCAGTCAAGATCTGCACATGACTTGGCCAAATCTTTAAGAGACTTCTTCTCTTCCATTGCTGAATAACCGCCGATCATTGTCAGATGTACATCTTTCTTCTGCTTTTTATTGAGATTAGCCGCCGAGATAATTTCTTTAAGATTTTCGAAAGTTTCAACTTTCATTCCCCACTGAGTCAAAATATTTTCAAGTGCAGCTTGTGATGATTTGTTATTGTCATGAAGTAAAACACGTCTGCCCGGGAATCCATGAAAAGTCTTGATGCGTTGAGATTTTGAATCTTTCTCCAGTTTTAGAGTAAACCAGAAAGTCGAACCGACATTCTCTTCACTTTCAAGACCAATGCGACCATTCATTGATTCAACCAGCTTTTTGGATATTACCAGCCCTAATCCCGTTCCACCAAAGCGCCTTGTGGTGGTTGTGTCAGCTTGAGTAAAGGCTTGAAACAGTATCTTTTGCTGCTCCATGTTCATGCCAATACCTGTATCAATTATCTTGATTTTCAATCGAACTGAATTGGCACCTTCGTCATCAAGTATGATCTGAATTTGAACTGACCCATCATTAGTAAACTTGATCGCATTGTTGGTTAAATTGGTTAGGATTTGAGATATCCTGACCGAGTCACCCATCAGGTTATGCGGAACATCCTGATAGACAATACTCATCAGCTCTATGTTTTTGGTTTGAGCGCTTGGACCAAGCAGATTCAAAACTTCATCTACCAGCTCAACAATGTTGATAGGGCGTTTTTCAAGATTCATCTTGCCTGCTTCAATTTTTGAGAAATCGAGAATATCATCAATAATAGAAAGCAGGCTGTTTGCCGATTTTTTAATTGTAGTCAGATATTCTTCCTGCTTGTTGTTCAAGGAAGTTCTGAGAAGCAGATTGGTAAAGCCGATAACACCATTCATCGGCGTTCTGATCTCGTGGCTCATATTA
>JAOUOC010000198.1 GCA_029880585.1 Gammaproteobacteria bacterium | reverse complement strand
CCACCAGGAATGAATAACATCATCCGCTGTCACCAGAAATCTTACTGTTTTTCCAGCTGGAATGACTAATTCATTATCAACTTCAAGCAAGTAATTCTCACCTTTGTCTGAACCTGAATCAATTTGATCTCTCGGTGTACTTAATGAGCTGATAAAAGTAATATTTTGCTCTGGATACATATATTCCCACTTCCACTGAATACCGGTAATCTGAATAGTCAAATCAGCATCAGTTTTGCTCTCTTCCATTTTAAGCAATAATTTTATGGCAGGAATAGTCAGGTAAATCAAAATCAGCACAGGAATTGCTGTCCAAATAATTTCCATCTTGGTGCTATGTGACCAGGTGGCAGGTTTAGGATTTTTTGATTTTCTGTGAAAAATAAATGAATAAAACATTGCACCAAAAACAACAATGGCAATAACAGTCATTACATAAATAACCTGCATATGAAGGTCAAAAGCCTCAATACTGGTTTCTGTTACTCCCGGGCGCATGTTCAAATCTGAAGCAAATGCCACAGTGCTAAAAATAAATCCCATTAGCATTGCAATACTTGCAAACAGTTTGCGTCGAATGGCCATGTAAAAATCTCCACTATTATTTGGTATGACGATAGATCACACCGTTTCGATTTGTCTTAATTAAGAAATAAGGATCAGACGTAATTGTAGTTGTTGTTGTCAATTATCGCCAAAGTATCTGTACAAAAAACATTCAAGTGACTATCAGTCCGAAATATTCTATTACAAAACTCTATATTTCCTTACTGGAGACGAATTATAAGGATGCCGCGACAGGAAGCAAGCAATATTCCATAAAAATAGCGACTTTGAACATAAAATGGAGGTGTTTTTATACTGCTTTTAACTGTTTAACTCTTAAACGGTTCAATCAATTCATCAATTGGATAGTCAGGATAGACCTGCTTAAATTTAACTTGTTCTTTTTTTGCTTCTTCAATTTTACCCGATTGATATAAGGCAATGATTTGTTGAATCCATTGCTGTTCAGAAGGAAAAGATAATTTTTCTCCTCTTTTTTCATCCTCAGCTGTCATAGCCTCGCTTAATTCTTCTCGTTTAATTCTTGATCCGGTTACCACTATTAGATTTTTTTCCTCAATAGATTCAACTAACGCTTTCTCTTCATCCAGATCCTGTTCTGATGCCGATGCAAAGGAATCTTCTAACACAACCTCTTCATCAGCATCATTTGAGGTTTTTGCTTTGGGCAACAAAACGGCTTCTGATTTGGTTAGTACCTGTTCTGGCATAACCAGCTCTTTTTGTTCAGGTAAAGATCTTTTGTTATGTTTTTGTTCAACCACCTGAGGTGCTGGCTCTCTGACCTCAATTTCAACCGGACTCATATAAACTTTTTCCGGTGTTGGTGCAGAACCAGGCCACAACCAGTGAACAGCAAAGGCAGTAAATGACACAGTTGCAGCAGCATAAAGCGGCAATGACAATCTTCTCCACCAGGAATAAACCGGCATGGCTTTGGGATTTGGATTTTCCAGTTCTCTATGTGCCGCAGCAATGATCTGTCGATCTATTGCAATGTCAGGTTCATTCTGATCAAATTCATTGCAGACAGCATCAATCTGGTTGAGATACTCATCCAGTTGTTCATCCGATAATCTGGATTTGTCTGTCATCATAATTCTCCAAGCTGTTGTTTCAAAAAACTCACAGCATATCTTAAACGGCTTTTAACCGTCTCTTTGCCACAATCTACAACCGTTGCAATTTCTTCAAGTGATAATCCCGCATCCAGTTTTAATAATAATACGGTTTTTTGCTCAATCGGCAACTTTGCCATGGTCGTCCTTAATCTTGTATGCTGTCCTTCTCTGGTTAATGCTTCCAGTGGTTCGGCAAAACCTTGAGATTCAATTGTTTCCGGCTCCATCTCGACTTCAGCACCGCTTCGATTGTCCTTTCTGGCCATATCGATGATATGATTTTGCGCAATGCGGTACAAATAAGTGGTAAATAGCGCTGTAGGTTTGTAGTTGACGCGACTATTGATCAGTTTTAACCAGATTTCCTGAAAACATTCCTCGGCCTTGCTTTTATGTCTTAATTGCCGCAAACAATAACGATACAACCCACCCTTGTGGCGTTGGTACAATTGCTCGAAAGCCAACGCACTACCGTTGGCATATTCAAGCATCAATTGTTCATCGTTAAGTACGGCTTTATCCATACCGCTAGTGAACTTGATAATGACTAAATTTGCAAGCTCAATTTATCAGCTTCTATATATCAAATTCTATTGCATTGCTTCTGCCATCTTCACCAATTGCACAAATTCTGCTTTCCTTCCTCCCGGATCAAAACCTTTGCTTCTGTTAGCCAAGGCTATGGTATCATCATATCCAAACTGATTAAGGTACTTGTCATCTTTTAATTGCTGTGCAAACGCCGCCACCGCAGCTGCAAAATAGACACTTTCTGTATCATCACTTAATTGATCCTTTTTTAATACTTTGGATATCATTTTACTTTTACTTTGCCCTGGTAACTTGTAACGTAATTTAATAAATCCCAATTCATCCAGCTTACTGTCGCCTTTTGATTCATCTGATTTAACCAGTTTGCTTTTGATCAACCTGTTTTTGCTATAACGTCTGTCTGGAATAAAAGTGTATTCACTATCGTTCAACACAATTTCATACAAGGCAGTGACATTGTGACCTGCGCCAATTTCTCCAGCATCAACCTTGTCATTATTAAAATCCTCTTCTGCCAATTCACGGTTCTCATAACCTAACAACCGATACTCCTTAACCACATTGGGATTAAACTCCAGTTGAATTTTGACATCTTCGGCAATAGTCATAAAACTTGATGCAATTTCATCAACAAGCACTTTTTTAGCTTCTGCAACTGAATCGATATAGGCATAAATACCATTACCCTTGTCGGCCAATTGCTCCATCAAATAATCATTGTAATTGCCAGTACCAAATCCCAGCGTATTCAGATACACACCTTGCTTTTTTTGACGCTCAATCAAATCAACCAACATTTCTCTGTTGCTAATACCCACATTGAAATCACCATCGGTTGCAAGTAACACACTATTAATACCTTCCTTGATAAAGTTATCACTGGCCAGTTGATAGGCAAGATTGATTCCAGCTTCACCATTGGTACTGCCACCTGAAGACAATCGATTGATGGCTGATAAAATTTTAGCCTTTTCCTTGCCACTGGTACTCTCCAAAACGATACCTGAACTTCCTGCGTAAACGACCATTGCAACCCGATCCTTGTCGCGCAAATGTTTAGTTAACATTTGTAGAGATTTTTTAACCAAAGGCAACTTGTCATCACTTCCCATTGAGCCGGACACATCTACCAGAAAAACCAGATTCATGGGTGGAATTTGTTTGATCTCCTTTTTCCAGCCTTGCAAGCCAACACGCAAAAGATGAGTATCCTTATTCCATGGTGTTTCAATCAATGACGCCGCAACACTAAAAGGTTGTTTGTTTGATTTTGGCACCGGATATTGATAATCAAAATAATTGATCATTTCATCCAAACGCACTGCATTACCTGGTGGCAAATTACCATGATTGATATATCGCCGGACATTGGCATAAGCGCCAGTATCAACATCAATACTGAAAGTCGAAACCGGTTCGTTTAATGTTTGCTTCACAGAGCTGGTTTCTATACTTTGATAAACTTCCCGATTTTCTACCGATTCAGTCATTACCATCATTGGCATGTATTGCATTTGATCTGCAGACTTCATTCGCTTATTTTCTGTTTCTCCTTTTATTCTTGCTCCTGTAATCAGAACTTTCTCTGCCATTGGTTCTGAAACTGTAACGACTTCTTCATTTGAATTTTGTCCGGCACAAGCCACTAAAAATAAAATGGTGCAGCCGGTAAATAAAGTCGCCACTCTGATTTGCCTGATTAAATTTGTATAATATCTCATGTTTATTCTCCATAAATTTTGTGTTTCATGGGTAATAAACGTCGTCTTATAAAAAAGGGGTTAAATATGATCAAAAAATATCAGTCATTAGTTCATCAGACGATTCCACTGACTCATTACATGCAATGGAGAATTGAAGAACTCAATGAAAACAAGATAAATGCTTCAGTTCCTTTGCAGCCCAATATTAATATTCACCAGACTGGCTTTGCCGGCAGTATCTATGCAGGAGCTATGGCAACAGGCTGGACCTTATTAAAATTTTGGTGCGATAGTCATCATTATTCAATTTATCTGGTTGCTGCTGAGGCCAGCATTTCCTACCATGCGCCAGTTACTGATAACTTTGAGTGTAGAGCAGAAATTGACACACAGTCAGCACAATATCAAAAGCTGCTGGAACGAATGCAACAAAACAAAAGTTGTGCTTTTGCTCAAAAGGTAGAAGTGATCTGCCATCAAAAAAAATGTGCCATACTTACCATACAGTTTATATTTAAGCAGGAATAGATTTGCCAAAATGAAGTCAGGTTATACAGTTTCATCTTCGATTTTTACCATACTAATAACTTCTCTATTGCAAATCACTTTTTGTATAGCAAATGCCGCAGAGGAAAATAGTCAGGCGCAAACTAACCCTGAAAGCGCTGTAGAATCCGATATAGCTGAAAGCAAATCTCCCTGGCAATATAACCAGCAACAACTTGCTGAAAACCATCCAGCCAGTGATACCATCTGGCTTGATGTTGAAGGCCAAAAGGCTCTTGCATTGAAATATCAGCGACAGGATCTGGAAGCAAAGGGCAATATTATTCTAATTACAGCGGAAGGGGAAAATCCGGCTCATCATCGCCTCGCTTTTTCATTATCCAGTCAATTATCACAATTGGGTTGGACTGTAATCACTGTGACTCCACCTGCTACCGACTATGCAAAGGAAATGCCTCAAACCAATGCTGTTAACGAAGTTAAAAGTGAGCAATCTTCTGAAGATAAAGTACCGGAAGCGGAACAAACTG
>JAOUOC010000036.1 GCA_029880585.1 Gammaproteobacteria bacterium | reverse complement strand
TCAGCTCAACTGCGTAATCGGTGGCGTACATAGGTTCATCAATAACAGACTTGCATTTATCTGTTTTAAATTCAATGTGTTGGCAAACATTACAGAATAATTCTAATGTCTTGAGGGATGAGTTGATTCCTCGAATTAAAGGTTCCTTGGTTAGTTGCAGGTCTCTTTGATACCCTGAAGGAATTGAAAGAAGACTCTGAAGTTCAGTCATGCTGGATTGGATAATGGCATAATTAGCACGCATCAACTCAATTAAGTCAGGGTTTCTTTTATTAGGCATGATTGAGCTGCCTGTTGTCATGGTCTCTGGCAATTTCACAAAATCGAATTCCTGCGTGCTAAACAATGAGACATCCCAACAAAACCGCCTGACATCCAGCATACATTGGGATAAAGCAGAAAGCACGGCCAGCTCCAATTTACCACGACTGTTTTGGCAATACATTGGGTTGATTTGCAGGCGAGAAAAACCTAGTAATTCGGTGGTGAGTTGTCGGTTCAAATCCAGATTGACCCCGTAACCCGCTGCAGTTCCTAATGGATTTGAGTCAATTAATTCCAGAGCTGATTTCAAACCAATGATATTATCAATCATGGATTCTGAGAATGAAGCAAACCATAAGCCAACAGAAGAGGGTACTGCACGTTGCATGTGGGTATAACCAGGGATGGCAATATTTTTGGATTTTTCAGCCTGTTGCAAGCAAATGTGAGCACTCTGAATTACCGATGTTATAGCTTTATTGAGACTGTCCTTGAGATAAAGTCGTGTTGCAACCAGAACCTGATCATTTCTGGAACGACCGGTATGGATTTTTTTACCTAATTGACCTAAATGCTCAGTGAGGTAGGCTTCTATAGCAGAATGTCCATCTTCATATTCGGCGTTAATTTCAAATTGTTTAGTGCTTATTTCGGTTTCCAATTGAGACAAGCAATTCAGCAGAGATTGCAGTTCTTCAGGTGAGAGAATGCCTATTGATTCAAGTCCTTGAGCATGAGCTTTGCTGGCTTGTATATCATATTGAATCAGGCTTGCATCCAGTTTAATATCTTCGCCAGCCATATAGGACATCATATTTTTGTCAATGTTGATAGGGGCATTTTTTTGCCAGATAGGTTTTGTCATAATCTTAAACTCCTGTTTTGTCTTGTAAAAGACCAAGTGTTTGGTCAAGATTTAATGCATGATTGATATTTTGAAGGGCTTGAGAGGCAGCGCCTTTCAATAAATTATCCAGACAGCTCACCAGAACCAGATGGTTACCATTCACGGCAAATCCTCCAATGTGGCAATTGTGAGAATTGACCACTTGCTGTATCAGCGGTATTTCTTTGCAGATTTGTATTAAGGGATGTTTTTGGTAAAACTGTTGATACAAAGCCATCAGATTATCTTCCGATAAATGCATGGTTAATTGACAATGAATTGTCATGCTGATCCCGGCAAAAAATTCGGCCACATGGGGTGTAAATTTAACAGGTAAATCAAGATGGGTGGAGACTTCTCTTTCATGCAGGTGTCTGATCAATTGATAGGGAACAATATTATCTTTGAGATGAGCCGGATCATTGTTAAGACTGGGTTTTGTGCCAGCGCCGCTAAAACCTGAGATACCAAAGCATGATGGTGAACCTTTTATCCACGATTTGATTGGATGCAAGGCAAGTTGAATGGCGGTAGCATAACAGCCAGGGTTGCTGATTAAAATAGTGCTATTATTTTTTTTGTTGAATTTAACTGTGTTAATAAGTTCACCATGAATTTCAGAAACACTGTAGTGCCACTTACTGTCAAAACGATTATCTCCCGATAAATCAATAATGACTTTTGGGGCATGTTTTACCGCCAATAGTTTGTTAACGAATTTTTGAGATAAGCCATTGGGCAATGCCAATACCACGACATCTGTCTTTCTTTCCGCGATATCTTCAGGAGTCAGATTCTCAATCGCCAGTGTCGCATCGGTTTCTATCAGGGTTTGAATGGGTTGGCCAGCAAGTTGCCTTGAGCTAATCCATTCGATAGAGATTTGTGGGTGTTGATTGACCAGATCAAGCAGCTTTTGGCCAACATAACCTCTGCCCCCCACAATGCCCAGACTGTATTTTTGATTATGATCTTGTTGAACAGACATGAATTATTCTCCAGCAATTAAGGTTTCCGGCTTGTTGACCGCGTACTCTATGCAATTTTTAATTTGTTGCATATCAGTTATCCCATACCAAAAGACAATCCATTCACCTGATTTAAAGCATCCATCGCAGTGGTTAAAATAAAATTGATTGATGGTGTTGTTAATTCTTGAACGCCAAAATAATTGAGGAATATTTTTTTTCAATTCCTGCCAAACTGCACTGCCCAAACCTTCACCTTTGGCGCTATCATCAACCGCATACTTATCCAAAAAGGGGAATTCGGTTTCTTTTGTAACTACGGCTGCAGCGCGATAGCAATAGGTGATAAAGGCTCGAAACAAGCTATTCTGCTCAAAATAATCGGCAATTAATTTTTTTCCAAAGCCGGATTCAATCAACAGAGTTAGTTTGTTACGTTTGATTGTTTCAATCGTTTCATGTTGCATAATGGATTCACCTTTGCGAATCAAAGTGCCTGAACCTTTGTGGGTAAACAGTTCTTTGGCCAAATGTGACGGTCTGGTCATTGATACGGACGTGGTGGCTGGCATTTGACTGAGGATTTCTGCAATTTGCTTAATTTTGAGTCGCATTCCCCCATGAAGCCATTCTTTTGACATAAGTTGGTCGTAATCGGTCACCAGATTTATCGTTGAAATCAGCTGTTGCTGTTGATCCAAAACGCCACCAGTTTCTGTTAAAAAGATGATTTTATAGGGTTTTAGTGTGATGGCCAGGTGTCGGGTTGCCATGTCAGCGTTAATATTCAGTGATTGACCTTCTTTGGTTTCCGCCATAGAAGACAGGACAGGAATTGCACCATTTTTTATCGCCATTTTGATAGGGTCCAGATCAACCTGTGTCATTTCACCAACATAGCCTAACAGACGATTTTCACTGAATTTGCCCTGAAAAACACCAGAAGTAATCGATGCTGCCTTGACGCCCATAGATTGCAGTCTATTAGAAAGGTTGAGGTTTTCTTCAACAAAGGTCTTTTTTGCAATCGACAGTACTTGCGCATCAGTAACTCGCTGACCATCAATAAATTGTCCTTTAATTTTTGCTTCACTCAGCTTTCGATTAATCTGAGGTCCAGCACCGTGAACCACAATAGGATAGAGTCCGATTTGCTGTAAGAAAGCCAAAGAGGAACATAGGTTATCCATATCATTTTCTAAAATACCGCCGCCAACTTTAATCACCGCAAAATTAGTTTTACCAGCATTTACAAAGCGTTTTAAATATTGATCAATTTCCTTTGGGTTGGCCAAATTTGAAAGCAGTTGAATAATCGTTTCTTTGGTTGTATTTGACTGCGATGTCATATTTGATAAGACCTGATTCATAGTGATTCCTGTGATGATTGCGCGATAATTTTGCAGTATTGCTTTTCAACTTCAACGAGTTGATCAATGTTTACCCATTCATTGGCAGTATGTGCCTGTTCAATATTTCCTGGCCCGTATACAAGGGTAGTGAGACCTGCTTGTGAAAACAGGCTGGCTTCTGTCCAAAAGTTAACGGGTTCGCCGATAGAAATGCCTAACTTTTCAGCCAGATTTTTTGCTTCTATTATCGACTGTTCAAAGGGTTGGTTAGCTGCGGGTAGGGTAGGGCCACTGAATCCTGAGTGAATTTCGATTGAATCTGTTGATAAATTACCCATTTTGACAATATCTTCAAGAATCTTTTGGGCGTTTTGTCCAGGTAACGGCCTAAAACCAAAAGCCAATTCGCAATGATCAGCAATCATATTTGCTTTAATCCCGCCTTCAATTTTGCCAATATTAAATGGCATACCAACCAGTGATTCATAGGCGTGCTGATTTGCCTTTACCCAGGCTAAAACCGCTGTCATCCAATGTGATGCTTTATGTATGGCATTGTCATATAGCGCTCTTGATTCTGAGGCATGACCAGAAACCCCCTTAAAAATAGCCCTTGCAGATTGAATACCTCTGTGTGCGACACGAGCAAGTGCCTGAGTGGGTTCTGCCACAATCGCGGATTTGTATTTGGGTTTTGTTGCTATAAATGCCTTAACCGCTTCACTATTGCCGTGTTCTTCATCGGAACTAAACAGTAAAGCGACATCTCCTTTTGTCTGATTAACCGCAGATAACATACAAGCTGAAGCTCCTTTGATGTCACAAGAACCCAAGCCATACACTTTGTCATCTCTGACGACCATTTCAAAAGGGTTACTGTTCCAATTTGCTGCAACAGGTACTGTATCAATGTGAAAGTTAAACAGTTTGTCAGGGGTTCCCCTTTCAGCCAATAAAGCCAAACAGCCATTGCCTGCATCTATGATTGAAAAATCAAAGTCAGTCAGTTGCGATTGGAGATACAAGAATATATCGCTACTAGCAGTGATATTCCGTGGCGGATTTTGCGTATCAAAGCTGATTAATCGCTTTAAATGCTGTAGTGTCAGTGATAATTTGGTTTGATGGTTCATGGCTTTCTCGCTATCGAATTTGAGAGTCGGTTAGCCGCCATAACGGAAGATTTGCCAAACAATTTGATAAAGCCAACGGCTTCTTCAATGTTCCATGATGCAGATTGTGCGTAAACGGAATTTGAGTCGATTAAAATATTTTCCGAACAAACTGACACTGCTTGAGCCTGTCCCGAAGTCAGATTGATGGTTACCACCCCTGATACCATATTTTGTGAGGAGTAGAGGAAAGCCTCCAGATCATTTTTTAATGGTTCGTAAAAAAGTCCTTCATAAACCAGTTCACTCCATTTTTGTCCAATTAAAGATTTAAATCGGTTTTGTGATTTAGACAGTACAGCTTGCTCTAAAGCTGTGTGTGCTAGATGAATGACATGCAAAGCCGGTGCTTCAAAAACAATTCTTCCTTTTATTCCGATAGTGGTATCTCCGGTGTATATTCCTCTGCCAACACCATATTTACCTACAATATGATTTAATTTTTGAATTTGAGATTCGACACTGTGATTATTATCAAAAGGCTGGTCATTAATGGCGGTCAAAATACCTTGATTAAATTCCAGAGTAATGGCGCAGGGTTTGAATATGGAATTCTCAGGCGCATTGGTTAATACATAACTTTCACTGCCAGGTTGTTGCCATTGATCAAT
Organism: Gammaproteobacteria bacterium; assembly: GCA_029880585.1. Lineage (GTDB taxonomy): Bacteria > Pseudomonadota > Gammaproteobacteria > Enterobacterales > Kangiellaceae > Aliikangiella. Next base: position 10,575 of record JAOUOC010000036.1, on the reverse strand, counting down.
CTCAGAACCAGATATTGTTGCCCCCAGCAAGTTGGTATTTATAGAATAAAGAGAAACTTTTTGTTCAACTTCATGACCTCTTTCATGCAAAAACTGAATTTCATAATCTCTGACATGTGCCGTCATTTTCTGAATTTCACGGATCGGAGAAATGATGTTGTAGTCACCCAGTGACTGTACAGACAAATCAAACCGAACCTGATCATTGCCCATTCCGGTACATCCGTGCGCAAAATTTTTGGTGCCCAATTGGTCGCAAATTTTCAGGCAACTTTCTACAATCAGATATCTATCGGAACAGAGCAGGGGGTATTGATTTTGATACCATTGGCCACTTTGAATCAATGGAATAATCACCTGTTCCCATAATTGATTTGTAATGTTAACTTCAATGTGTTTGACAGCTCCGAGCTTGTAGGCTTTCGCTTCAATTGCTTCTTTTTCTTCCAGGGTTATTCCGCCAGAATCTACAAAAACGGTGGTAACTTCATATCCTTGTTCCAGAAGATAAGGAACACAAAAGCTGGTATCTAATCCACCAGAATAAGCCAATACGACTTTTTTATCAGTGGCGTTTGTTGCAATGTTGGTCATGTGGGTCTACCTCAATTTTTTGATTGGTTTCGTCTTTGCTAATTTATAAATCTTGTGTAATCAGATTTTCCATAATGGCTTTTTGCACATATAGTCGATTTTCTGCTTCGTCTATCGCAAAACAACTGGCGGAATCCATCACAGAATCTGTGGCCTTTATGTTTCTTCGTAAAGGCAAGCAGTGAGAAAATAAGCCGTTATTGGTCAAGGACATTTTGTCGTCATCGACAATGAAATGCTGATATTGATCTCGAATCGGTTTCTCTTGATCCCATTGGCCAAAATAGGGTAGTGCCCCCCAGCTTTTGGCATAGACAATGTCGGCGTTTTCGTAACCTTCTTCTATGTCGTGAGTGATGTTAAAGCTGCCACCATATTGCTCGATATTTTCCTTGGCAATATCAAGATAACGTTGATCCAAGAGATATGATTCATTGGGGCAAAGCAAGGTTACATCCATACCAAATTTGGTTGAAATTAGTAACGATGAATTGGCAACAGCTGTATTTAAAGGTTTCGGGTGATAAGTCCAGGTTAACAGGTATTTTTTCTTTTGAGGTTTTCCAATTTTCTCCTGAATAGCTTGCATATGAGCCAATTCCTGACAAGGGTGTGTAATAGTTTCCATATTGATGACGGGGACTGAAGCATATTTTGCAAAAGCCTTAATCATTTGATCCTGTCGATCAATTTTCCAGTCTTCAAATTTTGGAAAAGATCTAATTGCTATGATGTCACAATAGCGAGAGAGGACTCTTGCCGCTTCGATTACATGTTCTTCTGCAATGCCATCCATTTTTGTGCCTAGTTCGAACTCTAGCGGCCAGGCTGATTTTCCAGGTTCAAGTACTATCGCGTGTCCGGACATTTGCCAAACACCCAGTTCAAATGAGGTTCTTGTTCTTAAACTGGGATTAAAAAATAGTAGGGCAACCGATTTGCTTTTCAGGACATCACTTGATGCCCCCGATTTAAACTCGTTTGCACGATTAATCATTTGTTGTAGCTCATTCTGTTTCCAGTCAGCAGTGGTAATAAAGTCTTTCATCAGTTTTACTCTCTCGGTCAGTTAGTTTGTCATTCATCAGCAAAATATTCAGGCAAAAAAAAACCCGACTTAAAGTCGGGTTTTTCGATTTCAGTATATAAAAAATACTATCCATCATACCCGATAAAGCAGGTACGACGGCGGCGAACGATTTCAAGAGCAACAGACATATCAGAACGATTAGCAAAAGCCAAAACGGTCATTTCTTTGTCATTTGTCAAAAACAGTTGTTGCTGTGTCATGTTCTTTTCGTTCATAAAAAGTTGTTAATTTTCAGTGATGCATTTATAACTTTATTGGGCGCCGATTACAATGAAACCAACAAACCTTTTTGGAATAAAGAGTTTATATTTTTACTAGACAAAAATATAATGACGTCATTGTCATTATCTATTTAAGAGATAGTGGCAAATATTGTATAAATTTTTGTTTTTCTCATCCAAATGAGGTCTATACTGAAATAAGGATGAAGTAAGATGTAGAAGTATGGAGTAGTAATGTACAACAGGGATGCAGTATGAAGAATTATACCTATCTAAAACGTGTCAAGGTTGACACAGACCAGTTAAAAAAAGGGATGTATGTAGCCGAACTTGATAAACCCTGGGAAGCATCATCTTTTTTATTTCAGGGGTTTCCTATTGAAACTGATGACCAACTCAAACGTATTGGCAAAGAGTGTCAATATGTCTATGTTGACTTTCCAACTCGGCAAGAATATGAAGTTTATCTGGAAACTAATCTGGATAAAAAAGTAATTGAAAAATTACCCTTAAGGGATCACCAAAAAGAGAAGTTTAGAGTTTCTCTTGAAGAGGAATTACCAAAGGCCATTTCAACTATAAAAAGATCAATAGCCGTTGTTCAACAAATAAAATATGCTGTTGTTCAAGGGTATTCTTTTGGTGTTGATGAAGTAACCAATAACGTAGCCGCCATTCTTGAGAGCATATCGCGCAATCCAGATGCAATTTTGTTAGCCATTCAGTCAAAATCGGAAGTGGCATATGACGTGGAGCATTGTGTGCGAGTATCATGTATGTCTCTGGCATTTGGTCAGCATCTTGGCATGAGTCCGGAACAACTAATGTCCCTGGGTATTGGCGGGATGCTGTTTGATATTGGCAAGTCGCAGATCCCTGAATCTATTCTTCACAAGAAAGATAAATTAAATCGTGCTGAAGCTTTTGTTTTAAGAGATTATCCAAAAGATAGTTTTAAGATATTATCAAAAATCAAGCATGTCAGTGAATCGGTTCTTGATATGGCTTTATCTCATCAGGAAAGAGAAGATGGTAAAGGTTATCCCAGACATATCCCAAAAGAGCGCGTTTCCAGACCGGCAAAAATTATTTCTCTTATTGATACCTATGATGCGATTGTAAGCAATCGTTCCTACAGAACTGCGCAAGCGGCGGATGGCGCATTTAAATATATTGAAGAGCAAAAATACCTTAAGTTTGATCCTTTTTTGGTTGATAAGTTTCTTGGCTGGATTAAACCCTACCCGATGGGAAGTCTGGTAGAAATGGCATCGGGAGAGGTTGGCGTTGTTCTATCATCCCATGGCACGCAAGGTAAAAATGTTAAAGTTTTGTTAATTACTGATGAGTTTAAACGCAAAGGGTTTACAAAACTGGTGGATTTGTCTGATAGCAGTATTCATTCAAATGGAAAACCTTATCAGGTGTCGGTTTTAATACCTGAAGGCTCATACAATATTAATCTGTCTAATCTGATTGACTCTATGGGAGAAAGAAAAGGTCCATTTCATTCTTCAGGGTGGTTAAAAACGCCTTTTGCCAGATGTTCGTAATTTCTTATCATTAAGCGAGAAGGTGCATGGTTTTGTTAGAGTTATAGCATTGTCCTATTATTTTTGAAAATCAGAACTCGTTATAAGATAGATCTTTTAAAATTATGCGCTGTGACACATCTTTAATTGAAATTTGCGCTTAAAATTCAGACTTGTATTTATTGTTACCTTTCTTTAAACACGATGAACATTATTTTTGTCATCATCAAAAAAGCCCAATGTTGTTGAAAAATAAATTGAATTTTAAGTTCTATCTTTTGGGCATTTTGCTTGGTGCTGCCAGCGTGTCACTTTTTTCTGTATTTCAGAAACTCATCATGCACGTCGAAATTGTCGCTAAAGGTTTCATTGCGCCAATATTTTTGGGTGGTCTGGTTGGCTACATCATTACTTCTTATATACTTAAAAATAAAAAATTGGTTTTGGAATTGTTGGATAAAAATATTGAATTAGAACGTTTGGTAGAGAATAGAACCAAAGAGTTAGTAGAGAAAAACAAATTGTTAGAGAAATTATCTATTACGGATGGTTTGACTCAAATTCATAACAGACGTTATTTTGACGAACGAATTCAGGAAGAGTGTGCCAGACTTTTACGAAAACAATCTGAATTGTCGATCATTTTATGTGACGTTGATAATTTTAAAGATTTTAATGATTGCTATGGTCACCAGGCTGGTGATGATTGTTTGATAAAAGTAGTCAAGGCGTTAAAGTCCTGTGTATCAAGAAATGATGATTTCGTTGCAAGATACGGTGGAGAAGAGTTTGTGATAGTGCTCCCCAATACTAATGTTGAGCAAGCCAAAGCAATTGCTGAAAAGGCGCGATTAAAAATTGTAAAAATGAAAATAGAAAATAAAAATGCCAGCCCCAATTTTATTACAATGAGTTTTGGTGTGGGGAGTGTAAGCAGTGATAATTTTGATATAAATGACAAATATAGTAAATTGGTTGAAATTGCCGATAAAAATTTGTATTTGTCCAAATCTAACGGTAAGAATCAAGTCACGCAATAAGTGATTGGTTTTCACATAAATGTAAAGGTATAATCCCCGCGCCTTGAATAGAGGCGATGTAATTATTTAGCTAACAAGGAATGTTGTATCATATGAGATATTATTGTGATTGACTATACCTTACTTTCTTTATTTATCCCCACCTTTTTATTTGTTGCTGCCACACCTGGGTTATGTATGACTTTGGCTTTAACGCTTGGTATGACTATTGGTATTAAGCGAACCTTATGGATGATGTGGGGAGAGTTGCTAGGTGTTGCAACAGTGACTATTTTAACGGTTGCGGGTGTTGCGAGCCTAATGCTGAAACATCCCGATGTATTTCAATGGTTTAAGTATGCAGGGGCTGCTTATCTGATTTACGTCGGCATTCAGCAATGGCGTTCAAGAGGGCGATTAAAACTTGACGAGTCTTGCGAAAAACAATCTGACTTTACACCTCTTGGATTGGCGGTACAGGGTTATATTGCTGCAGTAGCCAACCCAAAAGGTTGGGCATTTTTTGTTTCACTTTTACCGCCTTTTATTAATCCTGATTTACCTATGGTGCCGCAGTTAAGTATATTAATCACCATTATTTTGATGAGTGAATTTCTGTTTATGATGATTTATGCTTCAGGTGGTAAAGCATTAAGTCGGCTACTTAAACACAGCGAAAATGTGCGTCTGATAAATCGCATATCCGGTTCTCTTATGATAGGTGTTGGGTGCTGGCTGGCATTAGGATAATGTTTATAGAGAATAGAGAATAGAGAATAGAGAATAGAGAATAGAGAATAGAGAATAGAGAATAGAGAATAGAGAATAGAGAATAGAGAATAGAGCAATAGCTAATTCAGGCAATCTTATTTAACGTATTGATTCTCATGACATGATCGGGATCATCTTTAGGTCGTTTTTTGCTCAACTCTTCTGTCATATCGTCCGACACAGTGTTAAAGTTAACTTGAAATAAACAAAAGGTTCCGCATGTTTGAATGTTGATGCTGCAAGTTTTCAAGTGTATTAAATCGGGATGAAAAATGAAAAAAGTTCTTTTTTATGATTTTGAAAACGGTGAAATAGAGGAGTTTTTAAAACTAAAATTAAATATTAAAAATGGTTTTCATTGGACTCAGATTTATTCATTAAATAATCTCAAGGCGCTGGTCAAACTGAGTACCTGGGATTTATTTATTGGCTATTACGATGATAAAGACAGTACTTTCGTTGATATTGTAAATTTTATAGAAAAAAATAGATTAAACATTCCCTGCATAGCTTGTGTCAAACAAGGATATAAGAACCTCAATGAGTCAAAAATATCCCTTCTGAATAAAGGTGTTTACGAAGTCGTTGAGGTGAACAGCCACGACCTGATAACCTTGTATGTTGACCGAACACTTCAAAATATTGCTAACTTTAAACGTCTCTGTCAGATTGAAATAGAAAGAGATGAAGAAAGAAGTTTGCGACAATTCTTGGCTAAAAATTCTGAAAGTGCCGTTGTCCATGTCTATCAGGGAATTGTTATTCAAGCTAATCAGGCATTTGTAAATTTAATCGGACTGGATTCCATTGAAGAAGTTCTCTGGATGCCATTTCTGGATTTTATTGCTTCTGACGGTAAAGAAGAAATGCGTAAATTGTTGGCTGATGAATCCAGATTACTGTCCATAAGAAATACAGAAAGATGTAATTTCATATTATCTTCCGGTGACACGCAATTGGTATCTATACATTATTCTGTTGGAAATATTGATGGACAAGATTGTACACAAATGACTATCAAGGCTTTAAAGAACAAGCACGAACAACAGAATAGTGGACATATAGAAACTGATTATTTAACCGGGCTTGCAAACAGAAAAAGGTTTTTAAAAGTCGTTGATAAAATTATCAAATCACCAATCAGCGAGCATAGTCAGGATTATGTTGTTTTCATTAAGCTCGACAGATTTGAAAACACTATTGCTGAAATAGGTTTATCGAAAAGCGATGAAGTCATTAATAGTCTATCTCAATTACTTCTTAAGGTTGTTGGCAATAATCTTTGTTGCGCGAGATTTTCGGAGCAGGTTTTCACGGTTTTATTTTCTGCTGAATCACAAGATGAAATCTCCAATAAAACAAAGAATATTGTAGAAGCATTTGCCAGACATATTATCAAGTTTGATGAAATTGAGGTGACAGTTACTGTCAGTATAGGTATTAGTCTGGTAAGTCGTAATGTAGATAGTTCTTATACTGTGATGAGTGATGCACACGCTGCCTATCATGATGCTTTTGATGCTGGTGGTAATACATACAGGCTATATAAGCCAACCACAAAGGCTAAAATACTTGGTAATGAAAAACAACTTCAAATGATTGAATATGCCTTGTTAGGTGATGCCATGGAAGAGTGTTACGTTCCTTTTTGTGCATTGAGAGGTCACGATGAGACTCAATATGAAATCACGGCAAGGGTCAATGGGATAAAATCCAATAATTTACAAAGACTTTTGGCTAAGGAGGCAGATAATAATCTTTCAATATTGTTAGACAAGTGGGTTATTTCCAAAGCATTGAAAAGAATTCAGGAACATGATTGTGAGCGTAAAAGCATTAAAATGTTCTGTTATTTATCTGCTGCAAGCATTAATGAGCTATCTTTTAGAAAGTGGTTAAAGGATGAATTGATGAGCACCAAGGCGCCTCTTGAGTTGCTGAATTTTGAGTTAGATTTACAGACAGTGATTGACTATGCCCAAAGAAGTCGCCAGGTAGCAGACAGATTGATTTATCATGGCTGCAATGTGACTATTTCCAATATCAACACTGAAATTAGTAATCATCATTTAAAACAACTTTTATCAATTAATTTTGACCATGCAATTGTCAATGATTCAACATTTGAAAATATTCACGACCCTGATGTGACAAGCAAAATTCAAAATTTAATCAGAATTCTGAAAAACGAAAAAAAGATCATTATGGCAAGGCAGATTAAATCAAGTGATCAGTTAATGTATTTGTGGAAAATGAGAATCGATTATTTTCAGAATGAAACCATGTTATCTGGTGCTAATGAGCTTGAGAATGATGTTAATAATTTGGAAAGAAATTACTATCAGGATGTTATTGTCCTTTAAATTATGCGTTTAAATTTAGATTGGGAGAAGTATATTATGATGTTTGAAAATAAAGGTTTATTGAAAAAATTATTTTGTTTGTTGGCAGCTTTTCTCATTGTTAACTCAGCAACCGCTTTTGCCAATGAGCAGACTTCTCAGGTTGAGAAAGTAAAGGGAAATGAGGAAACAACTCAGAATCAAATAAACAAATTAATGCCGGATCATCCTTCAATAGATAAAGACCAAAAGTCCAATGCAGCAAGCAGTTCTGAGGGCTATTCAGACACAGGTATCGTAGAAGAAACATTTAATAGCGGTAGTTATACCTACGTCTCTGTCAAAGCAAATGATGAGTTGGTTTGGTTGGCGGGACCACAGGTTAGCCTTGAAAAGGGCAACCAGATCAGCTGGAAAAATGCTTTCCTAATGAGTAATTTCACCAGTCAGTCATTAAACAAAACTTTCGAGAAAATCTACTTTGTAGGGAGTTTTATTCAAGCCACCCCGCAAAATTTTGATGAAACCGGAACTATCGAGCAAAAAATAAATGCTGGAACTTATGTTTATCTTGCGGTGAAAGTAGCAAAAAAACTGAAGTGGATAGCTTTGCCAGAAGCGAATGCACAAGTTGAAATTGGTAATACCATTGGCTGGAGTAAAGGTGTACCAATGAAAGATTTTACCAGCAAGACACTTGATAGGAAGTTTGAAGAAGTGATTTTCATTAATCGAGTTTTTGTGACAGAGGAAAAATAGGGCTTTGATCCAGAATTTATTTGCAAGGGATTGGTTTAAGCAGTTTTGATATACACGGGATAGGATCGCTTTTAGTGTATTTAAAATAAACAAATGCCTGGACAGACAGTTTCCTGAACCGTCCAGTTTGTAAGGAGTCAGCCATGAATGAACAAGTCAATATTCGGACTCATGATGTACTGATTGAAGATGAGAAAATTTCACATTCGACAGGAATAGCCAAAAGTATTTTTGATATTTTATTAAAACCACAGCATCAGGATATTGATCCCTGGAATGCGTATAGACCAAGGGTTTTTGTTTCGGCAATTATCAGCCTGATCCTGGCTATTATCTTTTTCAATTTACTTTATCTTATGTCAGGATTTCAGCCGTCAGAGTTTCACAGAGTTGTTGTAATTACCGCATTGTTATCTCTGTTGACTATTTACCTTTATTACCGGTTTGGTGGCGATTTTAATATTGCCAGTCATCTGTTTATTTTTACAAGCACGGTAATTTTAGGTTGTTTTATCTGGATGACAGGTGGATTTATATCTCCGATTCTTTATCTGCTGGCTTTAATTCCTTTTATGGCGTTGGTTCTGGGACATAATAAATCGGGTTATTTTTGGGTGTTTGTTAGCATCACCATTTATGTGGGATTTTATATTATCAAGGCCAAAGGATTAGCAAGTCACTTGACCATTAATGATAAGTATCTTGATTTTGCTCAGGTATTTGGCTGGATCACTTTAACCAGTTGTATTGTTATGGGGTTGGTTGTTTATCGAAGAGCAAGTGAAAACACAACTAAACAACTTCATTCCTTTGGGCAGTCATTGGCTCGTAAGGCAGAAGTTGATCCACTCAGTGGCCTGTTAAACAATGTCGGGTTTGACAGAGTACTTTCAAACAGTCTGTTAAATCCTGAAATCAAAGTAGTTGGTTTAATTTTATTAAAAATTAAAAATTTGTCAGATATTCAAGCCAATCTGGACAGAGTTGAACTTAAGGACTTTATGCAGGTGTTAGCTAAAGAATGTAACACTACGGCAGGATTCAGGGCGCAAATTGCACAGCTTCATGATGATGAAATTTGTTTTGTAATGACTGACTTTTATTCAACTTCCGTGCTGGATCATTTGGCCAGAGATCTATTCAGAAACTTTAAGAGAGGTATATGGGTTGTTGATAAAAGAGTTAACATTGATATTGCCTGTGGCATTGTTATGGCACCACAACATGGCAGAACAGCCTCAGAATTGTTAAAAAAAGCGGATGTAGCGCTATCTTCAGCAACTGAAAAATTGCCTTGTCAGATCTATAAAGGTTAAGACATTGACAGTACTATTTTGCCATTTTGATTCATGCTGGAATATATAATTGTCATTTTTGGTGATCTGATATAGTCTGCTGTTCAAAATAATTTTAATATTTTTCAGAGACTAAGATATGAAACCCTTTATTCATTCCCTTATACTGTTGATAGCAGTTCATTTTCCCCATTCATTTGCGAGCGACAAAGATAAAGAATCAAAATTTAATGACATCGTTGATGAAATGCAAAATCAAACTTTTTCTGATGAAGAAATAAAAGCCATTCAAGGGCTCATAGACAACGTATTAACCTGGACTGTTGAAGAGAATGAAAAAGGTTATATGATGTATATTGATTTTCCGTATCTGGATATTCAGAAGCCTGTTGATTACTTGAGTTTGACACTTGTTAAATTCAAAGGTGAAAAGCAACCAATTATTTTTTCTATTGTATGTTCATCAATTATTGATGCTTCTAAAGGAATATCAATATCTTTTGGCAAAAGAATTGCTGATTCACAGAAGATTGAAATGTCAAAAAACAGCCTTAAAAATATAGCATTCACTGAAAGCAATGAAGAATTTCATAAAATTTCCTTTGAGCAAATGAAAATGGGTGATATCAGTTTATTGGTTGAGTTTATGAATAATGACCATTTATTCGTAGATTTGGAAAGTAATAAAGGTGAAAAATTTGAAATTGCATTTCCACTGTTTAAGTTCAAGGAACAGTATAAAAATTTGAAATAGGCTCGTTCTTTTATTCAATAAATATATCGGACAATAACAATGCGTTTTGAAGGTTTTATTTCAAAGTGGGACGATGACAAGGGTTTTGGTTTTATCACTCTTACAGGTGACAGACAGGTCTTCGTTCATATCTCTTCGTTCGGTCGTTTGGCCAAAAGACCAGAAATTGGCTTGCAGGTCAGTTGTGAGATCACTAAA
>JAOUOC010000197.1 GCA_029880585.1 Gammaproteobacteria bacterium | reverse complement strand
TTTCTTGCTCATAACTGACACACGATTCAGCCAAATAAATTCTTTTTCCGCTAACAGGCGAATAAGGAATCGCGCTTAATAATTTGGGGTAGTAATTTAGTCCTGAACGAAAATAGGCATCTGCCCATTGGAAATCAAAAACATACTCACCGTAACTGTGATCTTTTAAATAAAGAGGCATCAAACCAACAAGATTTTCATCCTGCCATATTGTTAGATGCAAGGGCTGCCAACCAGTTTTTGCACAAGTTGCGCCACTATCTTCCATTGCTTTTAGAAATTCATACTGAATAAAAGGATAATCGGTTTGGATGACTTGAGACCATTGATTGGTATCAATTTCATTAAGCGACTTGATTAATTTAATTTCATGAGATATTGACATTATATTATTCAATCGCCTTGATAGGTTAAACTCCGGGATATTTTTATTATATTCCTGTAATCAAAAAATCAATGGCATTTACTATCTCATATCTGTAGTTCTCTAGCTGGCAAATTTCATTTTTTAATATTAAAACAGGAACGGTTGCCATCTGATTGGTCAGCAACACATATTTCTCGTCATCAATTTCGATGATAGGACATAGTTTTTCAACAGCCTGATTGTTGAGAGAAGTGTACTTCGATAATGGAATAACAAGCCGAGTATTCAAATCGTCTAACAATGCATTTTGTACATCTATAAAATAAGGGTAAGTTTCACTGGAATCCTTATCTTCATTTCGATAAACCGTAAACTGCCCCATTAAAAAACCCTGTATTTATCTGAAAACAACCCATTTTTCTCTGATAGTTCATTTAGAGATTCAATTGCTTTCAAGTTTTCTTTTTTCCATTTAGCTTGCTCTATTTTTCTTAACTCATCCTTTAAGGCATTTTCTAAAGTACGAGAGAGGTTAATTTTTAAATCTCTAGCCTTGGTTAACAAATCACTGTTAACACTTAAATTTGCAGCCTTTTTTACTGCCTTTTTATCATAAAACTGAATTGCCACAAATATCTCCAGCGCATTTATAATGCGCATTATTAACCAACAACAATATGCGCCAGTATAGCAAGCCATTTTTATATCATCAAATGTTAAAATTCAGACAATTAAAAAGAATCTATTACGGTCACACCCAACTGATCAAATTGATCCATTTGTGTTAATACTTCGATACCTTTTGATAAATCAACTCGTTGAGTAATCAGTATTTCTGGGTTTAACTGCCCACTTTCAATCATATTCATCATTGCAGGGTAAGCGTGTGCTTGCATACCATGACTGCCAATCACTTCCAATTCTTTGGCTAATACCAGATCCATTGGTACTTTGGCATGGCGATCTTTATCCACCATCAATCCAACCTGAATATGCTTGCCTCTGGGTTTTAAACAGGCCACTGAATTAAAGCAGGTGATTTGACTGCCTAATGCATCAACAGAAACATGAGCGCCACCTTTGGAAATCGTTTTAATGGCATCTGGAATATCATCAACTTCACTGGCATTCAAACAGGCTATTGCACCAAGTTTCTTTGCAAATGCCAGTTTTGATGGCTGGATATCAATGGCAATGACTTGAGCACCTAAAGCATGAGCTATCATAATGGCCGACAAACCAACACCACCACAACCATGGATGGCAACCCATTGGCCGCCGGAAACTTTTCCCTGAGCAACAACGGCTCTGAATGAAGTGGCAAAACGACAACCCAGACTGGCAGCTGTCGCAAAATCGACGGTTTCTGGCAGAGCCACCAAATTACCATCAACATAATCTATGGCTGTATATTCTGCAAAAGATCCCCAATGAGTAAATCCCGGTTGTGTCTGATTTCCACAAACCTGCTGATTACCACTGGCGCATTCGTTACATTTTCCGCAACCGGCAATAAAGGGAACTGTAACTCTATCTCCGATCTTCCATCGAGTAACCTGTGAACCAACCGCTTCTATGATTCCCGCCAATTCGTGGCCAGGCACATGTGGAAGGACGATATCAGGATCATGCCCCATCCAGCCATGCCAATCACTGCGACAAATACCTGTAGCTTCAACCTTGATTACTGCGCCATGAGACTTGGGAGTTGGATCATCAACAATTTGAATTGAAGGTTGGGATTGAAAACTTTCATACAGCATGGCTTTCATAGGCGAATCTCAATTAATGTGAGGATAAAATGGATGGCTTATTATCTATGAATTAATCTTTTGGTAAAAGTGTTATCAATTCTCTTAAGAGCTCGTTTGTAACTGACTTCAGCTCATCTGGTTTTGCTGACTCAGTATAAGTGTACTCAACCATCGCTGTTTTGGCATCAATAACACTGATAAATATTCTGATGTTATTATCTTCCCGACTACTGATATGAGTTTCGATTATCCATTGTGCATTATAATCCATACTTAATGTGGTTAGCGGTAATTGTGTATGATTGAGCACAGCAGATCTTGCAAGTAGCTTGATTCTTGATGTTTCTATCAAGCCTGCTCTTAATAATTCATCAATTTTGTTAGCGGCATCCTGTAAATCTGGTTCAATTATTTGAATAGGTAAGATAGCTACAGTTATAGTTTTCTTCTCCATGCTTTTATTAAGTTGCAAGCCAAACAAAACAAATAAACATAAAAATAAAATAATCGAAACTCCCCAATTGTTTATATTTTGCTGCTCTGAAAGTTCTGGTTTGGAACTTGTCATTTCCTGTTTATCTGATTTTTGTACAGCCAGTTTCCATCTATATCCTCTTTTCGGTAAAGTTTCTATCAGTTCTTCTTCATGAGTGATTTGTGAAAGTTGAGACCGCAAATTTGAAATGCATCTGGTTAGCACATCATCATTGATTAACTGGTTTTTCCAGACTTTATCGAAGATTTCATTCCGACTGATTACTTCACCATTTGATTCAAGTAATACCAGCATAACACTCATATTGATGACACTTAAATGTACTGAACCAATAGACGAATTAACCATTCCTGACGAGGGTTCAATGGTCAAATCACCGCTTAGATAATTAACGTTTTTATTTTCTTCTTTCATATCTCAAGTTTATCACTTATCTAACAAAGAAAAAGTCCCATTTTTATCCGTACATATTTTTGAGATGTTTTAGTCAGGTAGAAAATACCCATTCAGATAAAACTGTTTAATATGTTTTTTACCATAACAGGAGACTATAATGTCATCATCTAAAAAAAACACATTACTCACAAACTTGTTAAACAGACTTTCTATGCTTAACTTTAAAAAAATCATACTTAGATTATCAATATTAATCATAGGTTTTATCACTCTGGTTTTATTTATCAATCTTTCTATTTTTGATGAAGAACTGGATCCCGAAATTGTGGAGCTGTTAAAACCAACACCTGAACCGCCACCTTATGACAATGCTTACTACGCACTTTGGGGCATTGGAGCAGCACCGGACAGAGATATGATGGATAGTGGGATAGCTTTTGTGAAACGCTATAACCAAAATCTGATAGAAACCAAGAAAGAAAAAGTAACAGATCAGGATTATATCGATACGTTGGGTGCAAAACACTTTGGCTCTTTATTGTTAAAGGAATACCCAAACTGCCGCGCCAGAACAGAACATGGATGCCTCTCCAAAATCAATAAAATCCTTTCTAAAAATCCCATTAGCGATCCAGATATGTTGCTAATGTTTGAAAGATATGACTCTATGATAAAGCTTCCAACAACAAAATACTCGATCAAACTAACGCCCGCCTCACCACTTCCCTATTACGGTCTCGTAATGCAGTTAGGTTTATTAAAAAAAGTATCCGTATATCAATCATCTGATTCGGCTGCATTTTTAGAACAGATTAACCGTGATATTAAATTTTGGAAAATGATGCTAATAAAAGATGAAGTACTGCTTGGTAAAATGGTCAGTGTAGCTGCAATCTGGAATAACGTTCAATTGTTATCTGAATATATAAAACTACATGAGCTATCTGGGCAAGATAAAGACTTAATTCTTGATATGATTCAGTCATTGACCAAAGAAGAGCTAGACATCGGTACCTCATTTGATAGTGAATTTGCATCTTATAACCATGTATTTTTGGTCTATCTAAAAGATGAATTTTTTATTTCACAAAACAGTTATTTAGCAATAACGCCTTTTCTGCAGACAAATTCTACTTTGAATACCTATTTTAAAAAATATTTTAAACCTTCGAAGACTCTATCAAAAATGCCACTTCATCGATTTATCCAATACTTCAATAAATGTAAAGGAGAGAATCCAATCTGGTCTGAATGTATAAAAAACAATATTTCAACACCAAACATTCTTAATCCAACCAGTTACTATAACTTGGCTGGCAAAATAATTATGCCCATTTTGGCCATCAACTTTGAAAGTTATGTTGCCAGGGTTCACGACTTAAACACCATGATTCGATTGGTCAATTTACAACTTTCTCTAAAAACGGTTGATAAAGAATTGATTCCACAGGCTATTAAAGAATCTGAATTCAATAATCCTTACACAGGCAAACCCATGGATTATGATGCAGAAAACGGCTGGCTATCTTTTGAGTGCCTGGACAAAAGTTCTGTTTGTAAAGTGAAACTGTAATTATCAAAACGCCAATAACCTTTGCCCTTGGCGGAGGTTATTGATAATCAACATCCTGCCCCAATTGCTTTTTAACAGCAATTTTCTGGTTTTTACCCAAAATAACTTTCCATTGGTTAAAGGTTTCTTTGGCCAAAATATTTCCCGTTTTTCGACACCAGATTTGATGGTACATTTTTTTAATGGTTCGATTAGTATCAGGAGATCGGGATTTTAGTTTTTCTGCCAACTTCATAGCAGCTTGAAATGGATCATTTTCAATTGCAGTTATCAGTTCGGCTTCAAGCGCCTGTTTGGCAGAAATTTCATCGGCAGTCATCGCCAACAACATGGCTTGATCGAGCGGCATATTTTCCTTGAGAGCCACTGTTCCAGCCATATCCGGAATTAAGCCCCATTTGGCTTCCAT
>JAOUOC010000196.1 GCA_029880585.1 Gammaproteobacteria bacterium | reverse complement strand
GTTTAGAGTTTAGAGTTTAGAGTTTAGAGTTTAGAGTTTAGAGTTTAGAGTTTAGAGTTTAGAGTTTAGAGTTTAGAGTTTAGAGTTTAGAGTTTAGAGTTTAGAGTTTAGAGTTTAGAGTTTAGAGTTTAGAGGCAAAGATACATTCCTTAAAAGACAGTTGAGTAGAAGCGAGACAATGTCAGAAGATAAAATCAATCAGTACTCGACCAGCGATCCGGATGTTACCTGGTCATCAGAGAAGACGGTCAAACCTGTTGTTGAGCGTCGTTCAGGCGTTGATAGAAGAAAGATGACTGGTCGCGCAATTACAGTACCGGATAGGCGCAGCGGAGCAGATAGAAGAAAAATAAGACTAACCATCACAGGAAGACCCCTGGACATAGAATAACTACTTGTGCAAGTAGTGTTTGTTTGCTATCATCCTTCAATTGAAAGTAATATCTGTTAGAGCTTAGAGCTTAGAGCTTAGAGCTTAGAGCTTAGAGCTTAGAGCTTAGAGCTTAGAGCTTCTGTTAATATTTCCTTTCTCCACATTAAATCATCCCCGGGAGATATTATCAGTAGAATTTTGTAAACCATTTCTTCTCATGGATGAGAAAGCTTACCAAGTTTATCTATCAGGTATTATTTTCAATTTATCAAGGTTACAGAATCAGTCAGTTAATTCAGCATTACCCTTGTTAGCAAGTGATTTTGACCGCAAGGGTAGTTTGTAAGCATGATAGATAGTCAGAATGATCATTTGTCAGTAGCGCATTGTCGAAGTAGAATGAGCGAATGTACAGGCGCTAGCCGTACGAATAGTGACAAAAAATACATCTTTGTTTAGGGTCTTGGGAAGTTAACCATAATATAAAAGTTTTAGAATATGCAAAATCTGTTTTCACATGACAACCTAACCGTTATTTTATTATTTCTGACGTTTGTTGCTTTGGTTATTTTAATCATTGCATTAAGGAGAATATTATCATCTCATCCTGACAAAATATCTCAGGAATTAAATAATCTGTTGAGCCAACTTTCCCAATCACTGAATGAAAATCAAAGACAGACCGATGAAAAATTAACTCGCAATCAGCAACAATTATTTGAAAACATCATGGAAGACAGGGTCAAACAGCTTAACTCCATGTCTGAACTTAGAGTCGAGCTGGAAAAACGTTTTGCCGAAAGTCATCAAAAGCTGTCTGAAAGTGTTAATAATTTTGGTCAGAAAATCTCTCAAACTATGGAGCAATATCAATCTCAGACTCAACAATCAATAATCGACAATATCCGCAAGGGAATTGCAGAATTGCGCAATGATCTGGACAGAAGTTTGAAATTGCAGACAGAGTCTATTGAAAAAAGTATTTTGGGTCTTACTGAATCTACCGATAATCGACTGAAGGATATTAGTGGTCAGGTCGAAAAGAGACTGAATGAAGGTTTTGAAAAAACCAATAAAACATTCAATGATGTGATCAAAAGACTGGCTCTCATTGATGATGCACAAAAGAAGATCACTGAATTGTCCGGCAATGTTGTTAGTTTACAGGAAATATTAAATGACAAGCGTTCCAGAGGCGCGTTTGGCGAAATTCAGCTGCTGTCTTTGGTAAGCAATATCATGCCAGAGAATCATTACAAAATGCAGGCGACCTTATCCAATGACAAAATTGCTGACTGTCTTTTACTTTTACCTGAACCAACAGGCTCTATTGCGATTGATGCCAAATTTCCATTAGAAAGCTATAAAAAGATGATGGATATCTCTCTTGCTCAGTCAGACAGAGATGCCGCACAAAGGCAATTTTCAAAAGATGTAAAAAAGCATATTAATGATATTTCTGACAAATATATCTTGCCACCGGAAACATCTGATGGTGCAGTTATGTTTATTCCGGCAGAAAGTGTCTTTGCAGAAATTCATGGTCATTTTCCTGATTTGGTAGAGTTGGCTTATCAAAAGAAGGTCTGGATGGTATCTCCAACCACATTGATGGCAATATTAACCACAGCATCTACTGTTATCAAAGACGAGCAAACCAGAAAACAGGTTCATATCATCAAGGAGCATCTTTCTGCTTTAGGTAAGGATTTTGGAAGATTCCAGTCCCGTATGGATAGTTTGTCGAAGCATATAGGTCAAGTGAGCAAGGATGTTGATGATGTGAGTGTTTCAGCTAAAAAAATCACTTCCCGATTTGAAAAAATCGAACGAGTTGAAATTAAGGAAGAAGTAGAAGAACTTGAAGTGGATAAAATTACAAAGCACATCAAGTAGCATCACTAACAGTATAATCTCTAAAAAAGCACTTTATTTTTAAAATTAATTAATTTCATTTCGTGTTACTTGCATTTTTTGTCTATATTTTACCTATACATCTGACAAAAGAAGGACTTTAACTTGTCTATACCAAAAGCTGTAAAAGAAATACTTGAAGCACAGGAAATTAAATACGAAACCATTAAAGTTGAAGATGTTTTCGGAATGGAGCGGCTCGCTGAAAAGCTTGGTGATGATTCACAATATTTGTTGAGAGTTGTAGGTTTTAAAAAGGCCAATAAAGTTGTGATGTGTGTTTTGCCATATGATCGTGTTGTTGAGGTAAAAGCTGTATGGCAATGGTGTTTTAGTGAATGTGAAGTATTGAAGGATGCAGAGCTTTCTGATTATTTTAAATTATGTGATAAAGGCAACTTTCCTCCTGTTCCAGATGTATTTGACGTGCAAATATTGATTGATACCTATGTTTATGATCTTGAATGGGTAATTTTTCAAAGTGGAAGCGATAAATCCATTATCAAGATGAACAAGGTGAATGCCAATTTGCTTTTTCAGGATTGTGCCAGCCATACCTTTTCATCAACGCCTGTAATAGAAGGTGAAATTCTGAACAGTAATCAGTCTGATGATATGGCGGATGATCAGAAGGAAAACTTTACTGCAACTCGTATCAAGCAAAGAATCAACGAGACATTTGATTTGCCGGCGATGCCTGAGATAGCACAAGATATTATGAAACTGAGAGTCGATCCCGGGGCGGATGCTGCCAGATTAGCTAAAGTTGTTTGTCAGGATCCTTCATTAGCTGCTCAGGTAATTAGTTGGGCAAGTTCGCCTTATTATGGATATCAAGGCAAGGTAACGTCTGTTGAAGTGGCAATTGCCAGAGTACTAGGATTTGATCTGGTTATGAATCTGGCATTAGGTATATCAATTGGAAAATCATTGAAAGTTCCACTTGATGGCGCATTGGGTGTCAGGGAGTTTTGGAAGAGAGCTATTTATGCAGCCAGCTTAACCGAAAAGCTTTGTGCAGCTATGCCAGTCAACAAAAGACCAGAACGTGGTTTAATCTATTTAAGCGGTCTTCTACATAATTTCGGCCACCTGCTTTTGGGGCATATTTTCCCGCCTCAGTTTAAACTTGTTAATGCTATGGTTGAGGCTAATCCATATACAACCATTGAAGATCTTGAAGACTTTATTCTAGGGGTTACTCATGAAGAGTTGGGAGCATGGTTAATGACAAACTGGCACATGCCAGAAGAATTGATTACGGCTGTAGGCAATCATCATCGTGAGGAAAATAACAATCAACATGCGGTTTATTCCAATCTGGTTCTTGTTGCCAATCAATTACTGAAGCGTTTAAACATTGGCGATGCAATAGGCACTGATGTATCTGAATCAATGATGGAGTTACTGTCTTTAGATAAGGAAAAGCTGGAAAAAGCACTTCAGGAAATAGAGGCTGATTCAGAAGCATTAAACATTATGGCAAAACAATTGGTTGCCTAACTTTAAAATTATTTAAACTTGTAAAAAATGCTGTGATTTAATAAGTGAAAGCTAATTGTCATTGATCAGTTTGGTTAGCAGCTTGTATTTGGTTAAGTAGACATTTTTGAAATCGTCTGAATAAGTGTTCTCCAGAGCAGACTCTAAATGCCGTTGGGCATCCTGGTATTCACCTAATTGTATTTTTGCACGAGCAATTCCAGCATAAGGTTCGTGCAGGTAAGGCGCCATTTTTTTAGCCTTGTTGTAGAGCAAAATCGCTTTTTCGTAATCTTTTAGGTTGTATGCAGTATCTGCAATATTAATCCATTTGAAGGGATTGTTATCTTGATACTGCTCTAACTGAGTAGCAATTTTACGTGCCTCCTGATGTCTGTTTTGGTGAACGAGTAATATGTGATAATTGTTGAGAAGATTCAGCTTCTCATGAGTATTTTCCAGACCGTACAAATAAATCCCCTCAGCATAATCATCATAGCCCATTCTTTCGTGAATTAACGCCAACATATTTAGAGTAATTGGATTATCTTTGGTTAATTCAAGCGATTTGACCAAATACCAGTAGGCAGGTTTCAGCTTGCCACCCAAAATTGATTCTGCAGCCATATTTTGATAATACATGGAAATAAATTCCTGTTCTGGCACCCGTCTTAACATACGAGTACCTTTTACCGGAAAATAGTCAATCAAAATATTTGAAGCAAAAACCGTGATTTGATTATGTGAATTTGGTGTTTCTATGAGCTTGGTTCGAATATGTTGGCTACTCACCACAAGATTATCTTTACGCTGATAAACAGGCGGCGTATTCACAAGCTGATAATGAATTTCAACTCTCAGCAGGTCAGCCAGTGACTTGGTTACAATTGCCAGTGAAAGGCAGTTACCTTCATTTAAGGCCAAGGCTTTTGAAGCGGTATAAGTGCTCGAATAAAAGTTAAAGCTGGATAACTTGTCTTTTAGATAATTATAAATGATCTTGTTGGTGGCTTCAGATTTGAATTTGCCATGATTGGCAAAATTGAGAAATTCCTGTTTTTGTTTTTCTGACAGAGCAAAAATCTGTTTTGGCTCTATTATATCAATTGGATCACCAAAATGTACTTCAGGTAATAGTTTTAACTCTCTTGCGGGTTTTGCATTTGATGATCCAGCGTATTCATCAACTTGTCTATAAGAGGCCGAGCAAGCTGATAAGAAGCATAAAA
>JAOUOC010000195.1 GCA_029880585.1 Gammaproteobacteria bacterium | reverse complement strand
GGCTTATTACTATTATCCGCCACGCCTGAACAATTGGGACAAGCCAGCCATTTTGCCCGTTTACGTTTACTTGATCCCGATCGTTTTCATTCACTTAATGCCTTTATAAAAGAACAGCAGGATTACCAGCCGATTGCGGAATTGGTCGAGAAAGTTCATGACAAGGAAAGCTGGGATAAATCGCTGATCGATCAAATCAAAAAATACGTTGATGATATTGAAGTCAGCGAAGCCAATCGTGATGTCATCATCAAGGAACTGCTGGATAGAAATGGTACAGGGCGGGTTTTATATCGTAACACCCGAAAAAACATAGCCGGATTCCCAAAACGCAAAGTGCGTCCTCATCCATTGCCCGCTGTTGAGCAATACCAAAATGAAATCAGTGAGCACCTGCAAGACAGCATTGAATTGTTGCTCCATCCTGAAACCCAGTTTACAGATGAAAGCTGGGTGCAGTTTGATCCCAGAGTCAACTGGTTAAAAGATTTTCTCAAACAGCATATTGGCGAAAAGGTGCTGATTATCTGTGCCAAAAAAGAAACCGCCATAGCGTTGGATCTCCATTCTCGTTTCAAGTTTGGTTTTAATTGCAGCACATTCCATGAAGACATGGACATTATCAGTCGCGACCGTGCCGCGGCTTACTTTGCTGATATGGAAGATGGCGCACAAGCCCTGTTTTGTTCGGAAATTGGCAGCGAAGGCCGAAACTTCCAGTTTAGTCATCATCTGGTGCTGATGGATTTACCGCTCAATCCCGATCTGCTGGAACAACGCATTGGTCGTCTGGACCGGATTGGTCAAACTGAAGAAATTCAAATTCATATCCCCTTTATCCAGCAATCTGCTCAGGAAGTGATTTTCAACTGGTATCATCAGGGCATGAATGCCTTTGAACAAACCAATGCCGCAGGCAGTAATATTTTCAAACAAACACAAGCTGAATTGTTTGATACCTTGCTCAATTATGATGATGAAAAGCAATTACAAAGTTTGATTGAAACAACCAAAGCCTGTGCAGAAAAAGCCAATCAGGATCTGCAATCGGGTCGTGACAAGTTACTGGAAATGGGTTCATTTGATGCTGGGGTTGCTGCCGAATTAATTGAAGCCGTTAATCAAAGTGATGAAAACTCACCGGCCAATTTTATGGATAAGTGTTGGGATAAATTTGGCGTTCAGGTGGAAGAACAGTCGGACAACACACTGGTTGTATCGCCTGGTGACCACATGTACATTGGCTCTTTTCCCTCCTTGCCCGAAGATGGCATTACCGCCACCTTCGATCGCAAAACCGCCATTGCCCGTGACGATGTTTACTTTTTAAGTTGGGAACATCCCATGGTGATAGGTGCCACCGATCTGGTGCTGTCACAAGACAAAGGTAACGCCAGTGTCTGTATGCTGAAAAACAAAGCTGTTAAAGCGGGCACCTTGTTAATGGAAGTCTTGTATCATGTGGAAAGTATTGCGCCTCGCCACTTACAAGCGCAACGATTTTTACCCTACACCTGCATTCGAACGCTGGTGAATGTGGATGGTAAAGACATTGCAGGAAATGTTTCACATCAAAACCTGAATAAACAATGTCATAAACTGCCAAAACAGGCCTGCAGACAGCTAATAAAAAGTGAGCGAACTACATTAAGCCAAATGGTTAAAATGGCAGAGCAATCTGCTCATCAACAAGCTGATTCTCTCATTTCAGACAGCCTGGAAAAAATGAAATCAGCTCAGCAAATCGAGCTCAATCGCTTGCTTTCCTTACAAAAGAAAAATGCCAATATCCGTAATGAAGAAATCGACTTTGTTAAAAACCAGACCAGACAATTGGAAAAGTATTTATCCGATACTCAATTGCAGTTGGAAGCCATTCGGGTGATTGTGGCGGTTTAGTTTTTCTCGTTCCCATGTTCTTATCGAAAAGTGTCATTCTCCAAATATTACGTGTCATTACGAAGAGCGCAGTGACGTGGTAATCTCCTAAGAACAACCGTATTCTTACCACTCGAAGATGTACCATTGCGAACGAAGTGCTGCAATCTCACAAAGGCGATTGCTCTCCTCGTCATTCCAGTGACGACCAGAATCCAAAAAGCTTCCTGAGCTTGTCGAAGGATATCGCTTCCTCAAAAAGTATGGTACATTACTTGAGTTCTAAATAAACACTGTTATACAAAAAAATATGAATAGTGAATCATTAAAAGTAGCACAAGAAAGAATTGATTCGATTGATTTAATCCAAATATGGTTAAATTTTGATCCTACCCAAAAAGTACTGCTTGTAATATCGTTGATATTTATGATTGCTCAAGGAATATATTTTTTTCTTAAAGCAAAACCTGAAAAAATCAAGGGCTGGCGCGGTTACTTTTTTGAAAGCTCAAAGTATACGTTTGAAAATAATAAAAATAAAATCACTTTCAGAATTCTTCTTATATGTTTCTACCTCTTCTTCTTGACGTTTGGGATATATTCGGCTTATCTAAATAAAATAAATAGAACTAATAATAGCGTTCAACTTGAACATTCTGCCGCATCACCTCACTCTTTCTGTCACCTCGACCGCAGTGGAGAGGTCTCCTAAAATCGATTACTCACTCCGTTATTCTGGTGACGACCAGAATCCAAAAAGCTTCCTGAGCTTGTCTAAGGGTGACATTTCAGCAAAAAGCGTGATAAATTGCCTTTATGCATATGATTAATGAAAGAACTATCTTAAGAAATAGCCTCATTGAAATTGTTGTTCCAGAACTACACAAAAGAGGTTTTGAGGGTAATGTAAAAGGAAATACTCGTTCCTACGATTTTATTCGCAATGAAAATAATTCAAAGCAATCTATAATTTTCGCATTTGAAAAATATGGTAAACCGTATTTCTCAATGCAAATTGAATTAGAAAAAACAATTCCAGACAAAAATAAGAGAAACATAAAGGTTGGCTGGATATTGCGACCAAAAAAATTATTTTATAAACATCAATTTGGATTAAAGTTTAGTTGGATAAATAGACTCCTTAGAAAAGACCCTACCTCTCTAGCAAAATCAGAAGCAAACGAAATACTTAAATTATTACCCAAAATTGACAAATGGTGGTTGAGTCCAATTGATACACCCTATATTCAATATCATGAAGTGTTTTACAAAGAAAATTAACAATGCCAATCATTATGCAAATATTTCTATCTGCATCGATAATACTGATAATAATATCTGCTTTCATGATATTCATCGGCAAAAGAGATGATGTAAGCCATAAAACCATTTTTATGCAAGGCAGTTTCATCTACAGGAATATTGAGAAATTTATCAAACCACAATATATAAAACCCATTATGGTTCTTTCTTACCTTGGCGTTAGTTGTTTTATTATTGCTGTGTTTGGTGGTTTAATTTCTTATATTATATAAATGTATATTGTGGGATATCGTAGGATGTGGTGAGGAACGAACCGCATCGTCCCTCCCTTATCTGAAAAGGAATATGAACAACTTGTTGGGTTACGCAAGACACGTAGCCTTGATGAAATCTACGTAATCAAGGAAAACCTCTTGCCCTCTCTCCCAGCCATTTCATTGGGAGAGAGAATTTATGGATTCTGGCCTTCACCAGAACGAAGGTAAGGAAGGTAATCATAAAAGAATGACGATATGGTTAGTATTTTCCTGATTTCTTACCTATACAACTTAACAATCCGCATGGCCATTTCAAGAGACTGATCCGCATTAAGGCGCGGATCAACCAGACTTTTATAAGCGCGCTCCAGATCGTTTTCATCCAGTCCTCTGGCACCACCGGTACACTCAGTAACATGATCGCCCGTCAGTTCAAAATGCACGCCACCCAAATGTCCACCGAGATCTTGATGGATAGTAATGGCTTGAGAGAGCTCGCTGAGAATGTCATCAAAGCGCCGGGTTTTTCTGCCACCTTGTGTGGTATGAGTATTGCCATGCATGGGATCACAACACCATAGTGGTTGTCTATCTTCGGCTTGAATGGCTTTAACTAATGGCGGAAGTAGCTCTTCAATATTTTCATGACCAAACCGGGTTATCAGGGTTAATCGACCAGGAATATTATCAGGATCAAGCATCTCACACACTTTTAATAATTGTTCACCAGTAACCGATGGGCCAACTTTAACAGCAACAGGATTGGCAATACCTCGCATATATTCCAGATGTGCCGAACCTGGTTGCGCGGTTCGCATACCAATCCAGGGCAAGTGAGTCGATAAGTTATACCAGTTGTCATCAATCTGACGAGTCAAAGCCTGTTCGTATTGCAAATGCAGTGCTTCATGACAGGTGAAAATTTTATCTTTTACAGAAGGCGCTGCATGGGTTTGCGTGAGGTTATCCAAAAGACTGATAGAGTGCTGGATGGCTTTAATTATTTCATGATATTCGTTGGCATAAGGCGAATGAGAAATAAAATCCAGATCCCAGTTTTCCAGATTAGAAAAATCACTGAATTTGTTTTCCAGCAGTGTGCGAATGTAATTAATAGTCAGGGAAGCGTATGAATAACCTTTGAGCAGTCGTTTGGGCGATGGTGTTCGTGATTCCACTGAAAAATCCGCTGCATTGACCAGATCGCCACGGTAAGTGGGTAGAGTCGTTCCATTAATGGTTTCAGTTTGAGCGGATCGGGGTTTGGCATATTGACCGGCTAATCGGCCGACTTTAATCACCGGCTTGTTTATGCCATGCACCAGCACAAGAGACATTTGCAGCAGGATTTTTAATTTACTGAAAATAGAATCGGCATTGCAGTCAGAAAATAATTCAGCACAATCACCACCTTGCAATACAAACGCCTTACCCAAAGCAGCATCAGCCAATTTTCGTTTTAAGGTTTCAACTTCCTCAACACTAACCAACGGCGGCAATAAACGCAGATCCGCCAGCACCATTTCCAGTTCGTTGGCGTCGGGATAAAGTACCTGTTGAGAAACCTGACATTGCTGCCATGATTTGGGTGACCAATTTTGCATATGATG
>JAOUOC010000194.1 GCA_029880585.1 Gammaproteobacteria bacterium | reverse complement strand
TTTACAGATTATAGAGGTGAAATTTTAAGACTTGGTGTTGCTCCCTATATCACTTCAGCTCAAATTGAGCAGGCCTCATCTTTATTGGCGGATTGTGTAAAGGAAGTATCTGCGTAAAGTCAGTATAATCTGTGTAAAGGAAGTATTATCTGTGTAAAGACAGTTTAATCAGCCTCAACATCAGTATCGCCCATTTTATTTCTCAAATTACTCATCATGTCGATAAGTTTGAGTAAATCATCATTGCTGATCTCTTCGAATAGTGAATTGATCCATTGTTCGTGATCGGCTGCGAGTAAAGAAAATAATTTTTTGCCTGAATCCGTCATAGCCACTTCACTTATACGTTTATCTTTAGTGCTGGTGGTTCGTTTAACCAGACCATCATCTTCCATTCTGTCCAATAATCTGGTTATATTACCTTTGGAGGACAGTAGCATACTGGAAAGCTGACTGGTGCTGGCTTTTTTATTCGGACAACGATCCAGATTTGCCAGCACATCAAAACGTGACATGGAACTGCCATGTTCGGTGACAAAATGAGAGTTCATTTGACTTTCAATTCGTTTGACCGATTTTAACAGTTGAATCCAGGCTCTCAGTGCATTTTTGCTGTGGCTAGAATCTTTATTTTTCATGATGTTACTCGTTATCGGATCATCTGCCACTAGGCTTTCTGCTCAAAAGGAATCACCGCGGTACTTTCAATTTCTACTTTAGCTCGATCTTCCATCAAGGCAGAAACCTGTACCATAGCCATCGCAGGATAATTTCGCCCGATGATTTCTCGATAGACTTCACCGACTTCTCTGGCTCTGGTAATATATTCTTTCTTGTCGGTAATGTACCAGGTCATTCGAACAATATGTTCCGGGCCAGCACCGGCTGTTTTTAACAGAGTGACCGTGTTAAGCAGCGTCTGGCGAACCTGATCAATAAAATCATCGCTGTTAATTTGTTGTTGTGCATCCCAGCCAATTTGACCCGCGATAAAAAGCATTCGGCCTTCAGCCATTACTGCATTGGAGTAGCCTTTGGGTGTATCCCAACCTTCAGGTTGAATTATTTTCAGCATGTTTCTATCCTCGGTTCAATTTATCCTAAATCAGTTTTTCTCGTTTTGATGGTTCTGAATAACCTGACGAGCAATCACCAGCTTCTGCACTTCAGAAGCGCCTTCGTAGATACGTAGGGCGCGGATTTCACGATACAATTTCTCAACTGTTATTCCGGTAGTTACCCCCAGTCCACCAAACATTTGTACGGCTTTATCAATGACTTGTTGCGCGGCTTCGGTAGAATATAATTTTGCCATTGCCGCTTCACGAGTTACTCGAGTGGCATTGCAATCTTTTGTCCAGCCAGATCGATAAATCAACAAGGCACTGGCATCAATATCCAATGCCATTTCAGCCAATTGGCTCTGTACAATCGGAAGTTCCGCCATGGGCGCACCAAATAATTTTCGACTTTGAGTGCGATTTAGTGCTTCAGAAAGAGCGCGTCGAGCAAAACCCAGTGCGGCTGCTCCCACAGTGGTTCTAAACACATCCAGCGTTGCCATGGCAATTTTAAAACCCTGATTTTCTTCGCCAATGAGGGCAGATGCAGGAATTTTGCAATCATTAAATCGTAAACGAGCCAAAGGATGGGGAGCGATCACTTCAATGCGTTCGGCAATTTCCAGCCCCGGATTATCGGCATCAACAATAAAGGTACTGATACCTTTTGCGCCAGTCTCTGCCGTTCGGGCAAAGACCACATAAAAGTCGGCAATACCGCCGTTGGAGATATAGGTTTTTTCACCATTAAGAATATAGCCATCGGAAGTCTTTTCGGCTGTTGTTGAAATAGCTGCGACATCAGATCCGGCATCGGGTTCGGTCAGGGCAAAAGCAGCGATTTTTTCGCCACTGGCGACTTTGGTTAAATAATCTTGCTGTGCTTCACTACCAAACAGACTGATGGCTCCACTGCCTAACCCTTGCATAGCGAATGCAAAATCAGCGAGTCCACTGTGTCTGGCCAGCGTTTCACGAATCAAACAAAGACTACGGACATCCAGTGATTTTTCATCAAATCGATTGGCAACAGAATGATTGAGCCAACCCGCTTTTCCCAGAGATTTAACCAAGGCACGACAGGCATCATCCACATTATTTTCGTTATGGCTGTCGCTTAGGTTTTCTCTCGCCCACAATTCTAATGATTCAGCAAGCTCTCTGTGCCTGTCTTCAAAGAAAGGCCAATCCAGATAGGTTTTATCGCTCGATATTTGATTGTTTGATTTGCTCATTTCATTGTCTCTATATCTGTCTGTGTCTCGGGCATCTAGTCACCTTTAAAGACCGGTTTTTCCTTGGCCACAAAAGCCTTATAAGCACGTTTAAAATCGTTGGTTTCCATACAAATCGCTTGTGCTTTGGCTTCCACATCAATGGCTTGATCAATACTCATATCCCACTCGGCATGTAGCATTTTCTTGGTCATACCATGAGCAAAAGTTGGGCCGGTTGCAAGTTGTCTCGCTAAGGTATTGGCGTCAGTCATCAATTCTTCGGCGCTGATCAGACGATTATAAAATCCCCATTGTTCACCTTCAGAGGCCGTCATGGTACGTCCGGTATACAACAAGTCTGATGCGCGACCTTGTCCTATGATTCTGGGCAAAATGGCACAAGCGCCCATATCACAACCCGCCAGTCCAACTCGGGTAAATAGGAAAGCGGTTTTGCATTCAGGCGTACCTAATCGCAAATCAGAAACCATTGCCATAATCGCGCCAGCTCCCGCGCAAACCCCATCCACCGCAGCGATAATTGGTTGTGGGCAGTGACGCATGGCTTTGACCAAATCGCCGGTCATTTGAGTAAATTCCAGCAAGCCATCGGCATCCATTTCCGTTAAGGGGCCAATAATGTCGTGAACATTGCCACCAGAACAAAAGTTGCCGCCAGCACCGGTGACAATAATGACTTTAACCAGCTTGTCGTCCTTTAAAGCCCTGAAACAATCTCTCAGTTCTGCATAGGATTCAAAGGTCAGCGGATTCTTTTTATCGGGAATATTCAAGGTGACGGTGGCCACGCCATCATCAAAATTCCAGAGAAAATGTTCGGGATTGAAGGTGACGGGATCAAATGAATTCACATGGATTTCCTCTGCTTGGAAGCGCTCTCCGAGTTTGAATCGGGTTGCGCAAATACTTTACATGTAAACAAATATAACGTAATATAGTTTACATGTAAAGTAATATCAGGTTGAAGAAATGAAAATAGTCTGTATTGGTGGCGGCCCGTCTGGTCTGTATCTGGCCATATCCATGAAGCTCAGAAATCCCGAGCATGAGATTGAGGTTTACGAGCGAAATCAACCGGGCGATACCTTTGGTTGGGGTGTCGTGTTTTCAGATCAGACGATGGACAATCTGCAAGCCAATGATCCGGTGAGTGCCAAGTCGATGGAAGATGAACTGATTCACTGGGATTATATCGACATTAAAATTCGTGGTCAGGTCGAGCGTTCTGGTGGACATGGTTTTATAGGTATTGGCCGAAAACGCATGCTGCAAATTCTTTCCGACAGAGCTGCGGAACTCGGTGTTAATCAACATTACGCTCAAGAGATAGAATTAACCGACCTCGATCAGTTTGCTGATGCCGATCTGATTGTTGCAGCTGATGGTTTGAATTCAAAAGTTCGCAATAGTGATCTGCAAGGCTTTGATTGTGACATCGAAATGCGTCCGAATAAATTTGTCTGGCTGGGAACCAAATGCCGTTTTGATGATGCCTTTACCTTTATTTTTGAAGAAACTGAACATGGCTGGGTGTGGGCGCATTGTTATCAATTTGATAAAGAATTATCTACCTTTATTGTGGAGTGTAGTCCAGAAACTTATGATGCTTTCGGTTTTGAAAATATGTCCCATGACGAAAGCGCGGAAACCTGTCGTCAAATTTTTGCCAGTCATTTAAAAGGCGAATCCCTGATGACCAATTCAAGTCACGTGCGTGGTTCTGCCTGGATCAATTTCCCTCGTGTACTTTGTCATAATTGGGTTAAAGATAATCTGGTGTTGATTGGTGATGCCGCACATACAGCCCATTTTTCAATTGGCTCAGGCACCAAACTCGGTTTTGAAGATGCCATTAGTCTGGCAAAGCATTTGAACAGTGGTGATGATGTAAAACAAGCCTTGAAAACCTATCAGGATGAACGAGAGTTGGAAGCGCTAAAATTGCAAAGTGCGGCGCGAAACTCCATGACCTGGTTTGAAGAAATTGATCGTTATCTGGATTTTGACCTGAAACAATTTACCTACACACTGCTCACGCGAAGCCAACGGGTCAGTCACGAGAGTTTGCGTTTACGAGATAAAAACTGGCTGGAGAGTCTGGAAAAGGACTTTGCCGTCAAGTCAGGTAGTGCGGAAGCATCGGCCAGCAGTAAACAATCCCTCCCTCCCATGTTTACCCCCTTTCAGTTGCGCGATCTGCATCTGAAAAACCGGATCGTCGTTTCCCCTATGTCAATGTACAGTTCAATCGATGGTCTGGTTGATGATTGGCATCTGGTGCATTATGGCGCATTGGCAAAAGGTGGCGCTGGGCTGGTTTATACCGAAATGACCAATATCAGCGCGCAGGGCAGAATCACGCCGGGTTGTGCAGGTATCTGGAATGATGAACAGGCAGCTGGTTGGCAGCGTATCGTCCAATTTGTCCACCAACATACCGATTCAAAAATATGCATCCAGCTTGGTCATTCAGGTCCCAAAGGGGCAACCAAATTACCATGGGAATCATCACAATCTGATGAACCATTAGACGAAAAAGCAAGCTGGGAAATTATTGGTCCTTCTGCGACGCCTTATTCATCCATCAATCAAATTCCCAAGGCCATGAGTCGCGAAGATATGATTCAGATTGTCGATGATTATGTGGCCGCGGCACAGCGAGCCGAATCAGCCGGTTTTGATATGTTGGAGCTACATTATGCTCACGGCTATCTGATTTCAGCTTTTATCACGCCGGTACTGAACAAACGAACCGATGAG
>JAOUOC010000193.1 GCA_029880585.1 Gammaproteobacteria bacterium | reverse complement strand
CACACTCAAACCGCCACCCTGAATCATATAATTTAAAGTCTGTCCAAACCGTGCCACGTCATTACCAAAGTTCTCTGATGCCAGTTGTGCGCCGTCGCCGCCTGAAAGTACTTTTTGTAAACTACCCAAAATTCTCTCTCCGTATAGAGATTGCTCTACGGAATAACGTAACTGTTCCAGAGTAGTGTTGCGGGTGTCATACACCAAAACATCCACTACGTTTTGATACAAGAACTGCATTTGTGGAATACTTTCGGAAAGCTCAACCGAGATATCATACATCTGGATAACCATATCTCTGGATTGAGAAACTTCACCAGCATTTTGTTTCAACATATCCCACAAATCACCTATCTGTCTTACCTGATTGGTTTTAATTTGATAAGGGGATTCTGGTAAGCCGGTAGAAGGATCACCGTTTTGCAGATGATCAAACTGTGCCTGAAACTCTTTGGTAGAAGCAATTAATAATGTAAACGCTTGCTCATTACCGTTTACAGCCTCTGCCGCGTTTTTTGCAATCTGCTGAGAAAGTACTCGAAGATTACCCGCTTTTGCAATACGCAATTTATTATGATCAGCTTCTTCCAAACCGATAAATACGTTAGCGACACCTAAAACCAAGAAGATGAAAAGCCACCAAATAATCGCATTGGATCTTGCACCTTCGCCTTTAACCTTTTTGTTATCTGCAGCCATAGCCTAATTCCTGAAACACTTATTCGTTAACATGTGAAAATCAAATTGTTATATTTTCTTTATAAAATTCAATCACCTAAACCAAAGCAATTTGTCTGAACGCTTGTGTATCTACCAAGCTAGACATGCTAAATACTGTCCATAATCTGGTGCCTGAATAAAAACCACCTTTAACATAAGGTGTAATACTTTCATCAGCGATGGGTACATCCTCTACCCATTCTTCTTTTTCAAAGTGATTAAGTCCCATTATTTCATCCACAATCACTCCGCAATGCACATCGTCCTTGTTAACAACCAACAATCTTTGTCTTCTGGCATTGGTACCGGCTGTTCTCCCCAGAAAGCCGTGCAAATCCATAATAGGTAACAAACTACCACGAATGTTGGCTAATCCCTTTACCCAACTTTTCGCTCCAGGCACTTTTGTGTAGCGAGGAATCGAAATTATTTCCGCTACATCTTCAAGCCTTACGATGTACTCAATATCAGATAATTTGAATCCGATACCTGTCCAGTAACGACTTAAATCTTCTTCTCTTGCAGAAAAAGAAGCACTTTCAATACTTCTTTTTTCAATACTTTCAAGAAATTCGAATGCCTGAAGATTTGCACTTTCCGCCATGAATTACTTACCTAATATTGACTTAATCGTACTTAATAAACTGCCTTCATCTACCGGTTTGGTTAAATAATCTTTCGCGCCTTGACGCATACCCCAAATTTTATCAGTCTCCTGATCCTTGGTGGTCACGATCACAACGGGTATATGTGCAGTAGAAGCATCTTTCTTCAACTGTCTGGTGGCCTGAAAGCCATTTAATCCAGGCATAACGACATCCATTAGCACCAAATCGGGCATTTCCTGCTTGGCAACATCCACTCCGGCTTCACCACTGGTGGCCGTAACAGTTTGATAACCATTCGCCTCTAACATATTGGATAAAATGTGCGTTTCTGTTGGCGAATCATCAACAATTAAAATTTTAGACATCTATTATATTCCTCCAAAAAGCTTTCAATATAAAAGCCATACTGCAATTGTAAATTTAAAAACTATATTATCCGACATGCTCTGAAATCGCATTTAGCAATTCATCTCTGCTAAAAGGTTTGGTCAGATATTGGTCGGAACCCACTATTCTGCCTTTTGCCCTGTCAAACAATCCATCCTTACTTGAAAGCATAATGACAGGTGTATTTTTGAAATCCTTATTATTTTTAATTAATGCGCAAGTCTGATAACCATCAAGTCGTGGCATCATGATATCCACAAAAATAATATCAGGCTTGTGATCAGCTATTTTTGCCAATGCATCAAAACCATCTACAGCAGTTACCACCTGACAACCGACTTTTGTCAACAATGTCTCTGCAGTACGACGAATTGTCTTACTATCATCAATGATCATTGCTTTGAGATCTTGAAACTGATTTCCCATCAATCATATCCTCTTTAAGCAATCTTTATAGATTACTAATTTAATCATTTATTTCTCTTCTAGTATAATAGCTGAGTCGGCAAAAAATCCCAGTTACTTTTATCATAAATTGTGCATTTGTTCCACTGTGACGCACTTTATTTTGCTTATTTTTTACCAGATTAAAAGAGCGTAGCTTAAAAAATAAAACTTTAAGAATCAAGATATTAAACACAAAGATAATGGATTGACTTTAAAAATCATTTCTAACTTATTGATATTTATAGAATTGCTATTGCTTTATTTATTCAAAATATATAAGATGTCGCGGAGGTTTTGAAGCATTTTTATCAATGAGAAGCATATGTCACTAAAAATTGCCATTTTGATGGATCCCATCGAAAATATAAACACTAAAAAAGATAGCAGCTTTGCCATGCTACTTGAAGCACAGGCAAGAGGCCACCAGCTTTTTTATTTTAAGCAAGGTGATTTATTTCTTCGTGATAATCAGGTTCAGGCACATTATCAACCTTTAACCGTAAAGGATGACCCTTCCGATTATTATTCATTATCTGAGATTCAAACCGCTCCTTTAACACACTTTGATTGTGTGTTGATGCGAAAAGACCCACCCTTTAATATGGAATTTGTATATTCGACCTATTTATTACAGTTAGCCGTTGAACAAGGGGTTCTGGTTGTAAACAATCCGCAAAGTATTCGTGACGCCAATGAAAAACTGTATACAGCCTGGTTCCCACAATGTTGTGTTGACACGCTGGTCAGTCGAAATGCAAAGGATTTCAGAGATTTTCTTGCCAAACATCAGGATATTATTCTTAAACCTCTGGATGGAATGGGTGGCAGTTCTATTTTCAGAGTGCAGGCAAGTGATCCCAATATTGGTGTCATTATTGAAACGTTAACCCAATTGGGACAACAAACAGCAATGGCTCAACAGTTTATTCCCGAAATTGTACATGGCGATAAAAGAATTTTAATGGTAAATGGTGAACCAGTACCCTATTCTTTGGCAAGAATTCCCGCAAAAGGTGAAACTCGTGGTAATCTTGCAGCAGGTGGTAAAGGTGTGGCCATGCCTTTAACTGAAAGAGAATTATGGATCGCCCATCAGGTTGGTCCAACACTCAGGGAAAAGGGTTTGATGTTTGTTGGTCTGGATGTCATCGGGGATTATTTAACCGAAATTAATGTCACCAGTCCAACCTGTATTCGAGAAATTGATGCAGCCTATCAGATCAATATTGCCGGGATGCTATTTGATGCCATTGAAGCTAAAATTAATCACTGAGTTATTGACGATTTTAATTTATGCAAAATTATCAAGGGATAATAGACACAACCAAACAACCTGTAATTACTGCTTCGGATAAATTGTTATTCAGTGCAGTTTTGGGTACTGCTTTCCATGGTATGGTGCTGTTTGGTATTGGATTTGCCTTACCGGAAGACAACGCTGACAGTAGTTCAAAAGTTTTCAATGTAGTTCTGGCACAATATAAAACTGATGAAAAACCTGAAAAAGCAGATTTTATCGGTCAAGCTGACCAACAAGGCGGTGGTGATAGTGACACTACTGTGGCGCCCAGTGCAACCGAGATGGCACAGCTTAACGATCCTGACCGCGTTGCGCAGGAAGCACAATCTCGAATGAGTCAGGAGCAACAGGTTACACCTCAACAGGATGTCTTAACTGCCAATTCTGTGACTCTGGCTTCACCCAAAATTGATGAACAATTCCCGCAAGAAAAACAAACACCGGATGCAGCTTCTTTAATCGATCAAACATACCAATTAACTGGCTTGATCGCCAATCTGGATAATAAAAACAATAATCAATCGAAAAAAGATCGTCTCAGAACCATTTCGCCTTCAATCCATCGTAGTTCCGATGCGCTTTATCTGGATACCTGGAGAAGAAAAATAGAAAGAGTAGGCAATCAAAACTACCCTCAACAAGCTAAACTTGAAGAAATTTACGGTAGTCTGACGCTTAAGGTAGCCATTAATAAAGATGGCACCATTAACAATGTTTCTATTATCAAATCCTCTGGTATCAAAATGCTGGATGATGCTGCTCTCAGAATTGTTCGACTTTCAGCGCCTTTTCAACCACTGACCAAAGAAATGAGTCTGGATACCGATATTCTCGAAATTGTCCGCACCTGGAATTTTATGCCGGATGATAGTCTTAATATGAATTAATCACTGGTTAATTTTTTTCAACAAAAACCTTGTTTTTTCAACCAAGAAGACCAACAATATTGCTATGGATAAAGATATTGCAGACAAATTTCCCAGTTTAAAAAATCAGTTTTTGATTGCCATGCCCAGTTTAAACGATGGCAGCTTTACTCGCTCTGTCATGTTAATGTGTGAGCATAACGAAGATGGTGCGATGGGCATTGTTATCAACCAGCCTTTAAACTTCTCAACACCGGAATTATTGGAACATCTCTCCATTCCATGCAAAAGGATCCCTAACAATAACCCGGTTCTTGCTGGTGGTCCAGTTCAGGTTGACAGAGGATTTGTGATCCATAGAGCCAATCAGCTCTGGCAATCCAGTTTAAATCTGGAACAAAATATTTCTGTAACCACTTCTTCCGATATTCTTCATGCAATCGCCAAGGAAGAGCTTGATAATGATACTTTTATTGCACTTGGTTATGCCGGATGGGATGCAGGTCAGCTGGAGCGGGAAATGCTGGAAAATAGCTGGATTACAGCGCCAATTGATCCTGAAATAATTTTTTCCACGCCTGTAGAACAACGTTGGCAAAAAGCTATTCAATCTCTTGGTATTGACGTTAGTCTGCTCAGTTCTGGTGCCGGACACGCATGAGTCAAATTATTGCTTTCGATTTTGGTCTTTCCAGAATTGGTGTGGCCGTTGGTCAAGCTATCACCAAAACCGCTTCTCCACTTGAAAC
>JAOUOC010000192.1 GCA_029880585.1 Gammaproteobacteria bacterium | reverse complement strand
ACGCAACTCGCAACTCGCACCTCGCAACTCGCAACTCGCAACTCGCAACTCGCGACTCGCAACTCGCAACTCGCAACCCGCAACTCGCAACTCGCAACTCGCAACTCGCAACCCGCAACTCGCAACTCACTCCCGCTTTATGTACAACGCGCAGGTTTAGGCAATCCGGCAATTTTGCTAGCTTGTTTGGCAGGCCCATCAGGAAATAGGATTTGCAGATAAAGACTACCTGATTTTTCTGCGGGTAACACGGTCGCCAGATATTTGACCAAAGGTCTGATTGAAGGGCTGGTGTTGTATTCCTCATAAAACTTGCGAACATAATGAATGACCTGCCAATGGTCGTCGGTCAGTTCAATGGATTCAATTTCTGCGATGATATTGGCGATATCTTCGTTCCATTGCTTTTCATCAAGCAGATAACCATTTTTGTCTGTTTGGATATGGTCAGGCAGTTTCATATTATTCACGTTTTAAATACCAATCACCAACTGATATTTTTGTTATTGACCAGCAATTCAACCATTTGCTCATCGGAGATCAATTGACAGGGCGGTGTTAAAGCATTTAATCCACGGCACAGACAATCTGCTTCCAGCAGAAGAACATCATAGGCTTGCTGTTTTAGCCAGTTGTGTACGGTTTCATTAGTCAGTGACAACACGCCTTCGGCAATAAACAACAGAGTATCTTTTGTCGCAGCGTAGCGATCAAGGTTTTGCTGAAGCTGATTCAGGTCTGTGTATTGGCTAATCAAATGAACTTGTGTCATAGCATTTCACTCATAATCAAGGCGCTGATCTAGTAAATAAAAACATGTTGGCTTTGCTGACAAAGCTGATTAATTTGTTTACGGTCAATCAAACTGGCCGAATCAATTAAATTCTTTTGTTGTAATTGATGAGCTTGCAGGCTTTCAGATTCAACAAACATATTCTCAATATCATAGAACTTCAAAGCATTGAGTTGCTTGTCATGAAGTTTGTCTTTGATCATGTCGTCTAGTTGGTTGTTCTTTAAATGAAAGATCCCAAGATCAATAAAAACAAGATTAACCTGATGATCAAAAGCTGCACAAACAAGTGCCAAATCAATACCTTCCTTCCCTGAAATCCGGTTAAAGGGTGGTGATTGAATTAGAACTGTTGTTTGTTTAATTTCAGCCATAAAGTTTCAATGTTATTTAAAATGAATCAATTTATAGGGTTGCTGATTCATACCTGCTGCCAGATGTGCTAATCCGGCAATCCTGAATTTTCCATCAGTTGAGTGGTGAATACCATCGTCAGCAACGGTTTCACAAAATGCTGCAATGCCACGTCTTTCTGCGGAAGAAACACAAACATCCAGACTAAATTTATTTTCCTTGGCCAATAGTTGCCAATTTTGAGCCAGTTGCGCTTCATCCGTTGGTTTTTCTGTTTGCGGGTTTGCCACCAGTACAGCTTCCTGCGAAAAGAATACCTGAACAATGCTATGACCAGAAGCAATAGCGGTTTGCACAAACCTTTGAGCAGACAGGTGTGCCTGACTATTCGTCGGTGAGCCGGAAACCAATATAGTAATCGGGATTGGAGCCATAGCTTGTTTATCTGATATTCAGTTGTTTTTTATTAAAGAAATTCTTTTCATTCTCTTGCAAGGTTGAACTTAAATCAAGTTTTTAGTTATTAATCAGGTTAAAATAAACTGGTCTAATCTCTTTTGAGGGGTATGAACGACATAATCCGCGCTAGCAATGCGTTGTTTGAGATATTCAAAATAATATATGAAGCAATAAAACATTAACCCAAGAGAATAAGAACCATGACAGAAAAACTTAATCTTGACTGCTTTATGCAGGAAGTCAAAGCAAAAAACCCGAATGAACCAGAATTTCA
Organism: Gammaproteobacteria bacterium; assembly: GCA_029880585.1. Lineage (GTDB taxonomy): Bacteria > Pseudomonadota > Gammaproteobacteria > Enterobacterales > Kangiellaceae > Aliikangiella. The sequence goes on along the minus strand of JAOUOC010000192.1, from coordinate 3,215 downwards.
TCAAGCAGTTCAGGAAGTTGCGGAAGATATCATCCCGTTTGTTAATGAACACCCTCATTACAATCAGGCAGCCATTTTAAAGCGTATGATTGAGCCAGACAGAATTGTTTCTTTCAGAGTTTCATGGGAAGACGATAATGGTAACATTCAGGTTAATCGTGGTTATCGTGTTCAATATAATAGTGCGATTGGTCCTTACAAAGGCGGTTTAAGATTTCATCCTTCAGTCAATCAAAGCATTTTGAAGTTTTTGGGGTTTGAACAGGTTTTCAAAAATAGTTTAACGACTCTTCCAATGGGTGGTGGTAAAGGCGGTTCTGACTTCGACCCTAAAGGCAAATCAGATCGTGAAGTCATGCGTTTTTGCCAGTCATTTATGACAGAGCTTCACAAACATATTGGGCCAAATCGTGACGTACCAGCCGGAGACATTGGTGTTGGAGCGAGAGAAATTGGCTATCTGTTTGGTCAATACAAGCGCCTGGAAAATGAATTCAACGGCACCATGACTGGTAAATCATTAGAGTTTGGTGGCAGTTTGATCCGTACCGAAGCAACGGGTTATGGCACGGTCTATTTTGTAGATTTAATGTTGCAACATCGTGGTGATTCAGTAAAAGACAAAACGGTCGTTATTTCGGGTTCTGGTAACGTGGCGCAATATGCCGCAGAAAAAGTGATTCAATTGGGTGGCAAGGTTGTTACTATGTCTGATTCAGGTGGATTTATTCATGATCCCGATGGTATTGATGCTGATAAGCTGGCCTATATTATAGATCTGAAAACCGTCAGACGTGGTCGCATTAAAGAATACGCGGAAAAATATGGTTGTGAATATCATGCAGGCAAAAAGCCCTGGTCAATTCCTTGTGATATTGCCTTGCCTTGTGCCACTCAAAATGAGCTGGATGTTGAAGATGCCAAGGTTTTAGTTTCAAATGGTGTTATTGCCGTTGCAGAAGGTGCCAACATGCCGACCTACATTGATGCCATTCATGTATTCCATGACAACAAGATCATCTATGCACCAGGAAAAGCTTCAAATGCAGGTGGTGTTGCAGTTTCCGGTCTTGAAATGTCACAAAACAGCTTGCGTATTTCGTGGAACAGGGAAGAGCTTGATCAAAGATTAAAAGAAATTATGAAAGCCATTCATGATCAATGTTTGAAATATGGCAAAGAAAATGGTTATGTAGACTATGTTAAAGGCGCCAATATTGCCGGATTTGTAAAAGTCGCCAATGCCATGCTGGCTTATGGTGTGGTTTAGTCATTAAATTAAACGAATCTGCAAGCATAAAAAAACCCATCATCAAGATGGGTTTTTTGTATATCTCTAATGAAGTGTTAAGCCTAAACCGATTTCATCAGTAACAAAATAAATAATGCAACTCCGCCCAACAAGGCAAAAGCGCCTAGCCATTCCTTTTGACTGCCTTTTCTTCCATGTTTTAATTCATGTTTGACTCTTGGGTAAATCACAAAAAGCATCATAATTAATAATAATGCAGAACCTATCTTCATCCAGTCCATAAATAGCCCCTTACAATAAAATTGGGCTCCCAAAGAGAGCCCATTTCTAATTCAAACTTATCAAGTTCGAATTAATTAATCATCATTTGCAAAACCTAACAAATGCAGCAGGTTAATGAAAATGTTAAATATATTAAGGAACAAGGCTACCGTCATAATCATATAGTTTGAAGATTCTGGTCGATGAATCATCTGACTTGTATCATAAAGGATGAACCCACTCATTATCATGATTACAATGGCTGAAATTGCAAGTGATAGTCCTGAAATCTCAAGGAAGAGGTTAGCTAGCATTGCAACTATTGCAAGCATTAGTCCAACCAGTAAGAAGCCTCCCATGAAATTAAAGTCTTTTTTACTCATCAGTGCATAGCCGGAAAGCGCGAAGAAAATAACGCCAGTACCGCCCAGTGCAGTGCCTACAATTTGAGAGCCATTTGATAGTGCCAGATAATGGTTGAGTAGTGGTCCAATACCAAAACCCATCAATCCGGTAATAGCAAACACAGTAACAAGTCCGCTAGCTGAATTAGCTGTTTTCGGAAGAACAAACCACATGATAAGGAAGGACAAGCCAATACAAATGAGGTATGTCATTGGTGGCATGTACATCATTGTTGAAATGGCTGCCATTATTGCCGAGAAAACAAAAGTTGCGGATAGCAACATATAGGTATTTTTCAATACTTTGTTAACTTCCAGCGTTTGACCGCGGGTTCTTTCAATTACAGGTGAATTTCTTTGCATGGATAACTCCTTTAGGCAAATTATAAATATCTGACATAATAATAAGGATTAAACGGCAAGTTACAAGTTTTTTCGATCATTTTTTTGAGCAATTTGTAACAATGTTTTGGGGTTATATGGTTTTTTTATAAAAATTTTAAATTTTTTTGTTTTTAGGTCTTTCCCAAAATTAAATATTCAGGTAGTATGCGCCCTCACTGGAGAGATGGCAGAGCGGTTGAATGCACTGGTCTTGAAAACCAGCATGGGTTAATAGCCCATCCAGGGTTCGAATCCCTGTCTCTCCGCCAGACATAGAAAAACCTCGCTTTGCGGGGTTTTTTTATGTCTATTGGAAAGCCAGATTTGAGAGTACTCTGTCGGTTCGACAAAATTGTCTGGAACAATTTTGAACGTCGGAAGCATGACGACGGCCACAAAGTGGTGAGGCTCAGGATGAGCCGAGTAATCCCTGTCTTTTTTGTTTTCTCGTTCCTCATGCTCCTGCGTGGGAATGCATATCGTATTCAATGTAAGCTTGTAGCCGCGATTTTAATCGAGGGTTTTGTTATTCCTGTGACAACAGGAATCCACTTCTTTGGTTCGTTCTGCGCAACGATGCTTTATGGATGCTGGCCTTCGCCAGCATGACGGTAAGCGGACTGATTAGTATTCAAGCCCGGAATAACGACATTTTCATATAGTTATCTCACTTGTACATATGATTAGACTTTGTTATTTTGACTGCCATTCCCAATGGTTAATTTAGCAAGCTGTTATGACTGATTCCATAAATTTTACCCCGGACTTTTCTCGCGCACTGAGTTATTTTCAATCTCAAGGTAATTACCTTGTTTCTCCTCTGCACAGGATGGATCTGGATGGTAATAATGTATTGGTGAAAGACGAAACTAATCGAATGGGATTGGGCGCCTTCAAAGCACTGGGCGGCCCCT
>JAOUOC010000191.1 GCA_029880585.1 Gammaproteobacteria bacterium | reverse complement strand
AAAAAAACCGGCCGACAGACCAATGCACACCACATTTTTATTCCACTGCTTTCGGCGGCGTCCCGTTCTAAACGGAATAATTCTGGGATCATCCAAAGGCTTGCCATCCAGATTGTTAAGCAAAATACTGGTGGCCTCATCATCACTTAAATGTTTGCTTGAAAAAACATGTCCGTTACCGGTTCTGTGTTGCAACGGGATTTGCCACTGCCAACCTGCCCCGTGCGCAATAGATCTGGTATAAGGGATAAGACGTTCGCTAGATTCACAGGGCACCGCCACCGCCTTGTTACAAGGTAGCCAATGAGACCAGTCTTCATAGCCGGTACTGAGTTTTTGTTCAATTAACAGTCCAGCTAATCCGGTACAGTCAACAAAGAGATCTCCCTTTATATCACTGCCATCATCTAACATTAATGTTTCAACATAGCCAGTGTCCGCATTCAAGGAAATATCTTTTACGATGCCATCAATTCGCGTTACACCAAGATTAATACAAAACTCACTGAGAAATTTGGCATAAAGTCCCGCATCAAAGTGGTAGGCATAGGAAATTCCAGGCAAATTGGTTCCACTGATCATATTCAGCCGGTCAAATTTATTGTGTTTTGCAGCCTGAAAATTGAGTGAGTAATCCCAGAAATTTGAATAATCACCCATTTGACGATTTTTAACCCAGCAATGGTGAAACTCACAAAAGGGTAGATTTTTGCCGATATCCCCGAAGGCATGCATATAGCTATCGCCTATTTTGCCCCAGTTTTCAAATTGAATACCAAGCTTAATCGTACCTTTGGTCGCTTTCATAAATTCATTTTCATTAACACCAATGGCATTATTGAAAGCTATGATTGGCGGTATGGTTGCTTCTCCCACGCCAATAATGCCAATTTTGCTGGATTCGACCAACGTAATGTCGATGGTTTTCCCCAAAACCTTGGCCAGTAAAGAAGCAGTGATCCATCCAGCAGTACCTCCACCAACAATAACGACTTTTTGTATTTTATTGTTATTCATTTCCCCTCCTGTATCATGCTCCAATAGTTACACAATACACTTTTATAAATCAAATACGACAGATAAAAAAAAGCCCTTGGTAATACAAGGGCTTAAAACATGAAAAGATAATTTAGAACTTGTAGCTGGCTCCTAACAGATAAGTGCTACCATACTCCTGGTAATCACGTACTTGTAAGGCGTTGTCGCCACTTAGAGTCGTAAAAGGCTCTTTGGTTAAGTTAAGACCTTGCAAATAGATTGAAAGACCTTCAAGACCGTCAATGCCCGCTTCACCAAAATCATAACCAATTTGAGCATCCCAAATGGTTTCGCCAACTATATCTACCTGCTGGGTATCAAAACCAATGCCGTAAACATAACCTTTGAAGTCTTCACGTTTTCTCATGCTGGCTCTAGCCTGAAATCCGCTTCTTTCAAAATAAATGGTAAGGTTTTCAATTTCCTTTGACATACCCGGAATTTCATATTTATTACCGTTATTGTCATGCATATCAGGATTCAAATTCGTAAAACTCGCATTAATCCCAAAACCATCTAAACTTTCTGAAAATATTTCAAAAGGTAGATTAACAGTCAATTCAACACCACTGATTGAGCCACTATCACCAGCACTTACCTGTCCCCAAGCAGTCCCCTGCGCATTTGTTAAAATTTCGCCTGAAACAGGATCTACCGGAAGCTGGTTTGTATTCGGATCATTAATTCCGCTCATATCAACCTGATAACTATCACCGAAATTCCAATTATCAATGTTTTTAGTAAAGTACGCGAGAGAAATGTACCCTGTCTCACTAAAATAATTCTCGTAGGTCAAATCAATTCCAGTAGCTTCTTTAGGATCAAGCCTGGGATTACCACCCCAAACACTCCAATAATTACCATTATTATCGACTTGTTGGTTAAAACTAACACCTATAGAGGCATTCATTTCATCCATTTTAGGTCGAGAAATGGTTTTCGCATAACCAAAACGAATAGATTGCTCATCATCGATAGCCAACTTAAGGTTGATGTTAGGCAGTACATGGTTATAACTATACTCTTCATAAGTTGGAGTAGACACAACCCGACCATCGGCACCAGAATTACCTGCATGTCCGTTAGATGATTGTGTTGTTTTAACATATCTAACGCCCACATTACCTGTTAAAGAAAAATCAGACACTTCAGTATCAATATCTGCTGACACAAAAAATGATGTCACTTCTTCTTTCACATTCCACGACTTGGTTAAGTGTTGTGACCCCGTTATCTTCTCACTTAAAAAACTATAATAACCATCTCTGATAAGTGCCATAGGATCATAAGCAATCATATTGCCCATACCGATAAAATCCAGAGAAACCGTTCCCAAACGATATTGCTCAGGTACCACTAAAGTTCCCGGGTTCGTAGGAAAGCCATTTAATGTCATAAAATAGCCATCTGAAAGCTTGTTTTTCTCTCTCTCTTTGTATGCAATACCATAAGTGACACTAGAAATGGTATCACCATCGACATCTTGTTTTGCAGCAAATTTTAATGCAGTCAATTCATCGTCAATGGTAGGCGTATTAAGAAATCCATCTTGAGCATGGTTTTCCAGAGGAGTACCAGTAATACCATAATGATTATTTAATGCACTACTCCAACCCCAGGTCAATGGACCACCCAATTGAATCAGGTTATAGTCTGCGTAATTCAAACCATGGGTAAACGTTGCCCCTGCATTACCAGAATTAAATGTATAACCTATATCATCAGCAATACCTGTATCGTTACCACGACCAGTACCGGAATAACTTTCCAAACTATAGATATCCCTTTCCACTTTAGAATGACTCGCATCAAAATCAAGTGTCCAGATATCGTTTGGCGTCCATAAGGCATTAAAACCAAAGGATTTTAAATCAGCTTTACGAGTTTCGTAATCATTTCTAACTACCACTCTTTGACCTTGTGTTAAACCTTGAGTCACAAAACCAGTCGCATCATCTACAGTGATAGGAGATACAGAACCTTGTCCCCATTTAAAAGGAACTTCTATACCTCTCAGGCGTTTTTCATCTTTAAAATCAACAGTCAATGCATCAAAAGTCAGTGTTAAATCATCGCTAGCGGCTATTTCTAATACAGCCATAAACGAATCTCTTTCTAACGTGGAAGAGCGAACAAAAGGTTTGGCTCCACCTAAAACTTGTGATGTGGGATCAACATCATTTCCTAGAGCATCTTGAAATGGAATACAGTTCCCATTTATATCATAAGATTCACAACCAATGTCAGTATAACCCCAGGCATTCCATCTCTTTTCTTGATTAGGTGAATTCTTAGTTGAATAGGCAATGGCCAACCCAACAGTATCATCAGCGAATTTGTCCATATAGAAAATAGTGCCGCTAAAACCGGCATCATCTCCATCAGGATTCAATTTTCCAAAACTGGTCTTTTCATACAAACCGTTTACCTGAAGGATTCTATCCTCACCTTTCGATAGCGGTTTAATTGTCTGTAGATCAATAACGCCGGCAATGCCTTCAGCATCAATAGTTGCATCAGGTGTTTTATATACGGTAACACCACTCATTATTTCGGAAGGATAAAGATCAAATTCAACGCCACGGTTATCGCTGATGGAAACTTGCTCACGACCATTAAATGTCGTAGCACTCTCATTCTCACCAAAACCACGAATGGTTACACGACTTGCTCGTCCATCAAGACGTTGAGCTGCCAAGCCTGGCAATCTGGCAATTGATTCAGCAATTGATGAATCAGGTAACTTCCCAATGTCCTCTGCAGAAATAGATTCTACAATAGATGTGCTATTCTTCTTTTCAGATTGCGCTCTGGCCATAGAAGCACGAATACCGACAATGGTAATTTTTTTCTCATCACTGTCTTCGGCTTCAACTGACTGAACTTGAGCCTGTGTAGCTTCTTCAGCCTCTTCTTGCGCAGCCAAAGCGTGCGCACTCATTGTCATTAACCCTGAAGAAAGTAGAGCAATTGTAAGTTTGCTCGGCTTAAAATTTATCATTTTACATCCCCCTAACCTTATTTTTTGATATCATTAACACAGTCGTTTTGATACATTGACTAATCTTGACTCGGGTAATCCATATTTTTGAAACCTTCTTTTTCATACCCAATTCATCAATAATAATCTTGTTCGCTATTAACACTCAATGCTATGCATACGTATTCAATTAACGAGTAAAAATATTACCTCCACAAAAGGCCTTATAATTATCTATTAGATTTGCTTGATATTTGTTCAACTTATTCTTATTATCTATTTATGAAAATGCTAGTGATTAGTACTATTTTATGCTTCTTATCAGCTTGCTCGGCCTCTTATAGACAAGTTGATGAATACGCTGGATCATCAAATGCAAAACCCGCAAGAGAGTTAAAACTATTGCCTGAAGTACATTTTGGTGATCCCGTTGATGTTATTGAACCAAACCAAATTTTTGCTCTGTCAGAAAAACAAAAAACCGACTTCCTTAATTTTGCCAATCACAGCAAACTCAAATCTGAAGCCTCCAACAAGATTATTTATAATTATCTAAAAGACAAGTTATCAAACTTTAATTTTTATTCTAATACTTTTACCGCTTCTAAAGCCTTGTCCTTAAATGAAGGCAACTGCCTTTCATTGGCCATTTTAACAAAATCTCTTGCTGATATTCTTAAGGTGGAGATTCATTATCAGCTGGTAAATACACCACCTGTTTATCAACGAAGTAATGATTTAATTGTGAGCAGTCAACATATCAGAACAAAGCTTATGGAAACCAGTAATACAACTGAACACTTTACATTGTTTTACTCAGGTATTTTGATTGATTACTTTCCTGTGAGAGGTACACGTATGTTAAGACGAGTGCCGGAACAGGAATTTATTTCTATGTATTATCAAAACATGGCAGCTGAATCTATATTGAGCGGAAAGATCAAGCCAGCGTACTGGTATTTGGTTAAATCATTGGAATTAACCAAAAATAATCCAATTACTCTAAATATGTTGGCGTTAATTCACGAAAAAATGGGCTATGATGATTATGCTGAGGGGATTTATTTGTATGGTCTGGAAAGCACCCATGAG
>JAOUOC010000190.1 GCA_029880585.1 Gammaproteobacteria bacterium | reverse complement strand
ACTCAATGGTTTAGGTGGCTCAAAACTGTCTGAACAACACTCGATAAATTCTGCAAAATTAATGAACGAAGCACAACCAGAATATCTTTCTACATTGGTTGTCAGTTTTCCCAAAGGGCTGGATCGTTTTCAGACACAATACCCTGACTATCAGCCTCTCAATCAAATGCAGCTTTTTAATGAAATGGAAATTTTACTTTCTCATCTTGAATTGGAAAAAACCATCTTCAGAAGTGATCATGCTTCTAATTACCTTGTGTTGAAGGGGATATTGAATCAGGACAAGGAAAAGCTGTTAAAACAGGTTCAATTAGCGTTGCATCAGCCAGGTAGCATCCCGCTGCGACAGGAATGGCAGCGGGGTTTGTAATTGTAAATCTGGAATATTAGTTATCGTCGTCTTTATCTTCCTTAATGGTAACCGTTCCGGTTTTCTCTTTAGACTTACCTTTTAGTTCCTGCAACATTTTTGCCACATCAGGATGATAGCGTCCAAATGGTCTGGTTTGCGCCATGTGAGTACTACTTATCTCTTCCCAATTCATCGCTTCTGACCCAACGCCAGCATCACCAGCTGGACCTCCACCACCTCTAACAGAACCAATCAGAGCGGCCTGATTGTCTGCAACAGAACCACCATAATCTCTTGAGCCACCAGTTAAATCTGCAATACTGTAATCCTTAATATTTGCAACCAGTGTCTTCGCATTTGTCAGATTATGAATATAATCATCATCAATGTAATAATCCAGATGCTGTTTCAGATATGCCTGAAAATCAGGAAACAAACGTTTATTAGTTTCGTAAAAAGTTGATACCATCAAGGTGCCCTTACCACCTGAAAAAGTGCCACGATTTGAATTGATAAAGAGATTGGCATTATCGTCAAGTTGTTCAAAAACACGATCACCTGTATAGGCTTCTCTTCTAATGTTAGGGCCGCCTATTGTCCCCTGAAATAATCCGTACATTACAAGTTGGTCGTAGCCAAATTTTGGAATTATGATTTTGTGGTGAATATCATTAAGGCTCAAACTAACGCCAGCCACATTAAGATATTTTTTGTTCAATAAACCATCATCTTCATCATGCAATAAATCGCCAATTTTTGTTTTGGGGTAATGATTAAGGAGCTGTTCAATGAGAGTGATATTATAAAGATTCAGCCAATAAGCTAACTGTTCATTCATTGTTAACTTACTCATTGATATTTCAGACGGAACTGACTCAATACTTTTTCTTAAAGTCACAATAATTTCTTTCTGTTGTGGTTTTACAAAACCCTCGAAATTAAATCGATTACCTTCATAGGCAGTTTGATTGTTTTTGCTATTTTTAAATAATGTGCCGGTTTTTGCTGAAGATGTCGGTGCTGTTTTTCTATTTGATTTGCCCAGATCCAGTACGCTTAAGCGCAATATATAAGTTAAATCATCATAGTTAATGGTTATTTCTGACATATCATCTGAGCCACGAAAAGGTTCTGGAACCTCACTTTCAGATGCCTGCAAACCAAAGGGGGTAAAACTAATCACTGATATCAGTAGTATTCTGCAAAATATCAAACATCGATTTATATTTTTCATAATTACTCTCCTTGAGGGGTTGTTTGATCAATGCTATCAATCTACTCCAATCAAAACGCTTTTTCAAATGATTAGAAATAAAATATGTTTTAAGATGTTAAAATCAAAATTCAATCCATTATTATTCAATTTTTTTAACCATCATTCTTTTTCTTCTCCTTGTTTGATGGTAACGGTTCCTGTTCTAACTCGTGATTTATATTTCAATTCTTTCAACAAGTTCTCTACATCTGGATGATAACGATCATGAGTTCGTGATTTGGCAATAATTTCACTTGCCACAGAATCCCAATTAATAGCTTCATTGTCTGAGCCTCCGCCTGTAACTGAACCTATCAAAGCTGCCTGATTGTCAGAAACAGATCCACCATAACTTCTATGTCCACCCATTAAATCAGCAATGCTGTTATCCTTAATGCTAGCAACCAGAGATTTTGTATCTTTCATGTGTTGATAATATTCATCATCAAGATAATACTCCAGATGTTGCCTTAAATAGGCCTGAAAGTCCGGAAATAACTGCTTATTTATTTCATAAAATTTTGATACATACAGTACGCCTTTGCTGGGTGAATAGGTTCCTCTATTTGAATTAATAAATTCACTGGCATTATCATCAAGTTGCGCGAAAACACTAGCTCCACTGTATGCCTCATCTCTTATGTTAGGACCGCCAATAATACCTTGAAAGAATCCATACATAACTACCAGATCATCTTTGAATTTAGGAATTACAATCTTATGGTGAATATCATTAAGACTCAGATTAATCCCGGCCACATTGAGATATTTTTTATTCAACAAACCATCATCTTCATCATGCAACAAATTGCCAATTTTAGACTTGGGATAATGATCCAGTATTTGCTCTATCAAAGTAATATTATACAAGTTAAGCCAATAAGCTAACTGCTCTTTTCTGTTGAGTTTGTTAATTGCAATTTCTGATGCTACCGATTCTATTCCTTTTCTTATATTTTTAATGATTGCTTTATTTTCCGGCTGCAATAAACCCTTAAAATAAAATCTGTTCCCCTCATAAGCCGTCAAATTATTTCTACTGTTTTTGAATAATGTACCAATTTTTGGGGTTATTCTTGGCGCCAATCTTCTGTCAGATTTACCTATATCTAGCACACTGGCACCTAAAATATAATTTAAATCATCATAATTAATTGATATTTTTGAAGTTTCATCTGAACCACGAAAAGGTTCTGGAATTTCACTTTCTGAATTATTTTGAGTATAAGAATTCAGAGAGAAGATAAGCAAAAATGTTGTGAGCATTATTTTGTGTAATACATTTTTTTTCATGTCATTTTCCTTAATATCATTTTATTTGTATCTTCAAACTACTTTATTTCGTAATTTAGCGCAAGAATCTGGCATAAAAATGCCAATTTTATCGCAAAACCCAATTTTCACTTTTATTTATTTTTCTACTTTAAATCAGGCTTTTTCTTGATATAAATTGTCTTATGAACTCTGGCTATCAAATTCTGCTCTTCATCTATTAGATCGATCTCAAACTCAGGCAGGTACTTTTCCCCTTTAGCTGTTTTTGCTTTTATCTCCTCGAGTTGATCATCGGTAATTTGAAATGTAGCCGTTACTTTTTTTCTGCTTGCTTTAATAAACTCAATAGATGCTGTTTTATCCCAAACATAATATTGTTTACCCAATATTTGCATCAACATTAACATCAAATGAGGGTCGGTCATCGAATACAAATTTCCACCAAAATGTGTACCAACAGCATTTTTGTTATACCATCGTTTTTTTAAGGAAACTCTGGTTTCTTGCCAGTTTTCAGCGATGTACTCCACCTTTATGCCAGCACCAATATAAGGAGGATACAGATTTAATAATAGTTTAAGCGCCTTTGGTTTCATTTTATTTCCCTGATAAAAAACATTAATAATAATAGATTGCTACAACTGCTTTTCAGTCAATTGTTGCCTTGATCATAAAATTGAGGTTTAATAATTGCAATTTTATAGGGAATAAATTACTAATTATGAATAAAAAATGGATATTGGAAATCTATTCACAATTAGATGAGCATCTTCAACGGGTCCCCATCAACTCATTCCCTGCGCAAATTGGTAGAGATCCCGGACTTACCATTCCAATATTTGAAGACGAAATTTCTCGGGTTCATGCCGAATTTTTTCTCAATGATTCAGCTTTAATGCTAAGAGATCTTCAAAGCACCAATGGCACCTTTGTTAACCATCAGCGTATTTTTGAAGATACCATTTTAAAACATGGCGATGTTATTCATTTTTCCACCTGCGAAGCTCGCGTTATTGAAGAGGCAGATGCCAGAAGCAAACACAGTGCAACGATTGTACATAGGCATATTGATATCCTTAGCCATAATTTGCCTCAAGGTTTAAGCCAGTTACAAACCCTGATTGACCTCAGGGCAGTTAAAGCAGAATTCCAACCCATTGTTGAACTCGATGGCTCTTTGTTTGCTTTTGAAGTTTTGGGACGCGGCGGAATTGATGATTTACCTCAATATCCCAAAGGCTTATTCGAAATTGCTGAAAGCCTTCCTGGCAAAGACTCTGAATTAAGTTTGTTAATGCGCAATTGTGGTGTGGAACAAAGTGAATCTCAGGATAATCTTTTTCCATTATTTATGAATACTCATCCCTCTGAAATCAAATCTCTGGATAAGTTGTTATCACATTTAACCAAACTGCGAGAACAATTTCCCGAAGTACCATTGGTTCTGGAAATCCATGAGGATGCGGTTACTGATATTACCAAAATGAAAAAATTGGCCACCGATTTAAAATCAATTAGTGTTGATCTGGCTTATGATGATTTTGGAGCAGGGCAAACCAGATTAATTGAAATGATAGAAGTACCGGTTCAATACATTAAATTTGATACAAGTCTGATCCGTGAAATTGATACCGCCTCTGAAAGTAAAGTCAAACTGGTTAGAACTTTGGTTGAATTAACTCAGGATGTTGGTATTAAAGCGCTGGCTGAAGGCGTTGAAAATCAGGCTGAATTAGAAATTTGCCAACAAATGGGGTTTGATTTGATTCAGGGCTTTTTCTTTGGACGTCCCAAGGCAGATTTCACTTACATTAACCCATTAAAATTATCAGCGTAAAACTCCTTTTATTTCATTATGACTCTAGCTATATTTTGTCATCTCGACCGAAGTCAAGCGATCTCCCGCATACAACCGTATCCTGAGCTTGTCGAAGGGTGCCATTCCCGTTAAAACATGTCCTCGAATTCTGTTATTGGGAACGAGAAGGAAAAAGTCATAGCGAGGAGTTTACGACGCGGCTATCTCCCACAGACTATTACTTGCTGTCTTTCTTGTGCACAAGGTGAATTGCGAAGCAAGAGAAGGCAGCCTGGGCTGGACCAGAATCCAAACCTTCGTCATTCTGGTGGCGACCAGAATCCAGTATAAATAAACGCTCCCTGAGCCTGTCGAAGGGTGTCATTCCTGTGAACATGGGAATCTACAAATTCTCTCTCACAATGTAACGGGAGAGAG
>JAOUOC010000189.1 GCA_029880585.1 Gammaproteobacteria bacterium | reverse complement strand
CAAATCGATAAATATTGGCGCAACCAAGGCTTTCCGCCCCAATGCCGTCCAATTGGTGAAGATGATTTTGAATGTGATTAGGCTGAACAGTCCATGTTCGCTTATAAGCCAAAACGGACGATAGATTGACGTTTTTAATTTAGTTTTAAAGCAAGTGCTATTCTCACTCAATATTCTGCTGCACTCTGTATCACAATAGCTCCAATCTAAATCACAAATAAAATCAAGATCAATTTCTCTTAATGCGATATCGCATATTGTAATTAAATCTTAAAAAATAACTTTTAATTATATAATAAAGTGTATAGTTCCCAAAAACTTACATGGAGAAAATATCATGATCAAGAAAAATATATTTACGCTCATATTACTCAACTTATTAATAAGCTTTAGTATTTTGGCCGAAGTTGCAAATGGTGATTTTGAATCCTGGTCAGGTGGCGCACCTGTAGATTGGACAACAATTGATACAGGAATAAATGTCAATCAAAACTCAACTTTTATAAAGACTGGCAGTAGTTCAGCCGCAGTAACGGTAAATACAGGCACTCAAGATTCAACTGATTTTAGACAAAGCATAAGTGTAAACAGCGGACAGACCTATGAGTTCTCCACTTGGGTTTATCATACTGAAGGTGGCATCAGAGCTCGCTTATATATAGATGGTTATCAAAATTATTCTAACGCTAGCCTTACCAATCAATGGCAACAAATATCATACAGTTATACAGCACCAGCTACTCAACAAATTGAGATTGGCTTACGATTTTATGATATAGCGGGCTTTGATGGTTCTGAAATCGTTTATATAGACGATTTTCAACCAACCCAATCAGGCAACCCTCCGCCCCCACCACCAACAGGTTGTGAAAATACAGAAGCATTACTGACATTAATAACTGATAGTTACGGTTATGAAACCAGTTGGGAATTGAAAAATTCTTCTCAAGCTAGCCTGGCTACTGGAAGTGGATATGCTGATAATACAAGCTATCAAGAAACTTTTTGTCTGGCAGATGGCGATTACAGTTTTACGATTAATGATAGTTATGGCGATGGTATTTGTTGTGCTTATGGTAATGGTTCGTATGATATATCAATTGCTGGAACTTCAGTTGCCTCTGGTGGCTCTTTTACCAGCACTGAAACAAAAACATTTACAGTTGGAACTGGCGGCGAAACACCTCCCCCACCACCACCTCCTGTCGGTAGCTATTATGACAGTATCACCACTCAAACTGGCTATGCTTTGAAAACTGCTTTACACGATATTATAAAAAATCATACAGCACAGGGCTATTCAGCTATTTGGACTTTCTATTCTAATCATTCTCTGGACACTATGTATGAAAATGATGGAACAATACTGGATATCTATTCAGAAAACCCAACTGGTATAGATCCCTATAACTATACAAAAATCACTAACCAATGTGGAACATACAATAGCGAAGCTGACTGTTATAACCGTGAGCATTCTTTCCCAAGAAGCTGGTTTGGTGGCAGTATTGAGCCAATGAATTCTGATATACACCACATATTTGCAACTGATGGTTTTGTAAACTCAAAACGCAGCAGCTTCCCTTTTGGAGAAGTCGGTACTGTAAGCTGGATTTCTGCTAATAATAGTCAACTTGGCAGTTCATCTGTAACTGGATACTCAGGAACTGTATTTGAACCTATTGATGAATTTAAAGGAGATATCGCCAGAGCCATGTTTTATATGGCAACTCGATATGAAAATGTGATTTCTTCCTGGCAAAATAACAGTGCTTATAGTGATGCAGCATTAAATGGTACCAGTAATCAAGTATTCGAAACCTGGCAACTAAATATGTTAATTAGCTGGCATAATGCTGATCCTGTTAGCCAATATGAAATTGATAGAAATGATGCTGCTCAAGCTCATCAAGGTAACCGTAATCCTTTTATTGATAATCCACACTGGGTTGAAATGATTTGGGTTCAGTAGAATAAAATTAATTATTCTTTGTTTTAAGTAGCCCCTTGGCAAGCAATGTCTGGGGGCTTTTTGCCTTTTAACCTCAATATTCCCAGATTTCTATTATTACAGTAAGGCGCGGAATTTTGAATTTCTTGAAACCTGATTTCAAGTACATACAAATGTTATCAAGTGATTACTATCAATTCAGATGGTCGTTACAATTAATGATGAGTGATAACGATTGTTGACTAGTTTGGTGCACAGAAAATGCACAGAGTGACCTTGAAATATATCCAAACCGTATAGCTAATAATTTGTGGTGGGTAACGATAACCTGAGTACATTTTATTATTTTTCATTCTCAAATTATCTCATAATTTGTAATGAAGTTGATCGGTTGACAATGCCATAAACTGACCTGAATTAAATCAGAAGTTAACTAGAATTTATTGATTTTTATTTCTTAAGATCAGACTGTCTGTTTTTATATTTTTATAGTCTGTTTTTATATTTTTTTATTGACCAGCGGACATTATGGATCAAAAATACGCGAAAAAATTACCCTAACTATTCTGGCCTTAGGCGCATTAGTGATTTGAGGTTTTATTAGCTGAGCTACGCCCTACTGGAGATGCGTAAAGTTGCTGGAAGTAAAAAATATTTGTAGAAGCTTTGACAGCTTCGTAGCACTAGATCAGATCAGTCTCAAAATTGAGGCTGGGGAGTTTTTTACCCTGCTAGGCCCATCAGGCTGTGGTAAAACCACGCTACTGCGAATGATCGCCGGATTCGATCAACCCGACTCTGGGGAAATTCTGCTTGACGGAAAAAACATCCTTAAGCTAGCACCTGAAAAACGCCCTATTCACACCATTTTTCAGAACTATGCATTGTTCCCGCATATGACCGTTGAGCAGAACATCGCCTTCCCATTACGCATGGCGGGGTGTGCGCCACAAGAGATTAAAACCCGGGTTACTAAAGCGCTTGAAGATGTACGTCTACCCGACAAAGGACAAAGCTACCCCGCCCAATTATCTGGCGGGCAGAAACAGCGTGTGGCCATTGCACGCGCACTGGTAAATCACCCGCGTCTGTTATTACTGGATGAACCTCTGTCTGCACTCGATGCCAAACTCCGTGAACAGATGCAACTGGAGTTAATCAATCTTCAAAAAGAGATTGGTATTACCTTTGTTTACGTCACCCATGATCAGGGCGAAGCATTGGCTCTATCTCACCGTGTCGCGGTTATGAATAACGGTGCGGTTGTACAGGTTGAGGAGCCTTCACGTCTTTACGGCTTTCCTAATAGCCGATTTGTTGCCAACTTTATAGGACAGTGCAATCTGCTGGCAGGCGAAGTGTTGAGTATTCAGAAAGACCGAGTCACCGTTGAGCTGGATGGTCTTGGACAGATTCAAACCTTATTACCTCACGGCGTTGAAATCCAGCCGGGTCAAGCCTGCACTTTAACACTACGTCCTGAAAAAACCCGTATTTCGGCAACACTTACACCCGAGACCGATGAGGTGCATTTCAAAGGTGTGGTTCACGACATGCTCTATCTGGGCGATGTTACTGTTTATAAAGTTGAGCTGGAAAACGGTAAAGTCGTCGATACACTACTTGCTAACTCCGCACCGGGTCGCGCACGCTTTTTTGAAGTGGACGACCCGGTTGAAATTGCCTGGCGCTTTGATGCCGGTCATCTGGTTCTGAGTTAAACCGGTGCGTTCATCTCAACTTTACCGGCGTCTGGTCACGCTCCCTCCACTGACCTATCTGCTGATTTTTTTCGCAGTACCGACGTTAATCATGCTATTGGCATCGTTTCGCTACGCGGGCGATTACGGCGGGCTGGCTCCCTGGTACTATTACGAAGAGGGAAAACTCAGCTTTGATTTAACATTGGAAAACTGGGCGCGACTATTTGAAAGCGATATCTACTGGATGCTGTTTTTAAAGTCGATTATCTACGCACTGGTTACCTGCCTGCTGTGTATTCTAATGGCCTACCCGCTTGCGCTAATGATTGCACGCAGCACAAAGAAAAAAAGGGACTTTCTATTACTATTGGTCATTATGCCGTTCTGGAGTAACTTCCTCGTCCGTATCTACGCCTGGATGATTATTTTCAGCCCCTCTGGAGTACTGACACAAATCATCAACAGCATATTAACCCCGTTAGGCTTCGAACCGGTCAGTCTGATGTACAGCCCAACCGCGGTCATTGTCACGCTGGTCTACGTTCATCTGCCATTTATGGTATTACCGCTCTACGCCAATCTGGAAAAGCACGACCCTGCGCTACTGGATGCCGCACAAGATCTGGGTGCCAATGCCTGGCAACGCTTCTGGAGTGTGACATGGCCACAATCACTGCCGGGTGTTTATGCAGGCTCGATACTGGTATTTATTCCTGTACTTGGCATTTTTGCCGTTCCCGAACTGCTCGGTGGCACTGATGGCATTATGATCGCCAACGTCATCAAGCAGCAATTTGTCGAAGCCAGAGACTGGCCTTTCGGCAGCGTACTCTCTATAGTGATGACCGTCATCGCCGTCTCGGTTGTATTACTTGGTGCGCGCTACGCACAAAAGGGAGTTGGTCGTGATTAAGAGCAATCGCATATTAAATATTTCAGCACTGCTGGTTTATGCATTCCTGTACATTCCGCTGATCATTGTTATTGTCTATTCATTTAACGACTCCAAACTGAATGCAGAATGGGTCGGCTTTACCCTAAAATGGTATGATAAGTTACTGTCAAATGACGATCTGCTAAGTGCTGCAGCAAACTCGCTCATCATTGCCAGCATTAGCGCATTACTGGCAACCGTGCTTGGCACGCTGGCCGGCATTGCGATACACAAATATCGCTCACGCATGCTTCCGGCTCTAACCATGGCTCCCATCGCCATGCCCGATATTCTGATGGGCGTCAGCCTGCTGCTCTTTTTTATACTGATCAACATGACACTTGGGCTTCTTTCCATCGTGCTTGCGCATATCACCTTTTGCATCGGCTTTGTTGCACTTTCGGTACAAAGCCGCCTGAGCGGCATGGACAAAAGCCTGGTCGAAGCCGCAAGAGATCTCGGCGCCACACCCTGGGTCTGTGCAAGGGAAATCACTCTGCCGCTGTTGGCGCCTGGCATAATCGCTGGCGCA
>JAOUOC010000035.1 GCA_029880585.1 Gammaproteobacteria bacterium | reverse complement strand
AATTGAATATGGTGAATATGTTTGATTTTATGATGTTGGGGTTCGTAAACTCACCACCAACCTACGTGGAATAAATACAAATGGACTTAAAAATACAATACCGACGAACTTGGTAGGTTGGGGTGCAAACCCCAACAAAAAACTATTCCGCTAAAACCTCAGCCGAAACAATCCTGTCACCATGTGCAATACGATAAACAACATCCTGTCCTGAAATCACTTTGGCAAAGATGGTGTATCTTCTGTCCAGATGAATGTTTCTGGTGGTGTTAATAAAAAACTGACTGCTACCTGTATCTTTACCATCAGTTGCAATACCAACACTCATGGGAACGTGTTCCAATAGATTAATTTCCTCACGAATGATCAGGCTGTTTGTGCCTTCGCCATCACCAATGGGATCGCCACCTTGCACCACAAAGTTACCAATGACCCGATTAAAATAAGCGGCATCATAAAATCCTGATTTGACACTTTGATAGAAATTCCAGCTGGTATAAGGCGCATCTTGCAATAGTTGAATGGTAAATTCACCAGCCGTGGTTTTAAATAAAATCTTTTGACCAAATACTGACCGGATTTGTTGGTAATCAGGGGTGACAGCTTTTGTTGAATCTTTTTCTTTTTTATCGGTTAAAAGACTTTTGGCATATTTGCTAACTGCAGGCTGTGGTGCTTTGGCAAACAAGTTGAACAGATTGGAAAAGTCTTCATCTTTTAGATTGGACAATGCCTGCATATATTTGATTTTGACGTAATCCGATGGATGTTGAAATATTTTTAATCCCCAACTCATATCATCTTTTTTCTGTCTTTTGATTAATCCATTAATGGCTTCAACCACCATGGCCGGATTTTTATGTTTCAGTTGGTCTTTAAACAAACGAATCACATGCCCATCATTTAAATCAGAATCCGCCAAAACTTTTAAGGCAGTTTGACTGATTATAGGATGGTCGCTACCTTGCATTTTGCCCAATTGAATTTGTGTTTGGGTAAAATCAACCAGATTAATCATAGCTCGAGCTGCTTCTACTTTAATTCCCAGATTTTTTGATTCTGCTTTAGGCAATATCCAGGCGAGAATTTCACGATTTTCATCTTGTTTATTTGCTGTGATTTTAGCAGCCAGTTTCAATAGATAAATCGTAGTAAGGTCATCGTAGTCTTGTTGAACAGTTGAAAGAAACTCTTTACCCGAAATGTATTTTTGAACATCAGGAATACGACTTAAAAACAGGGCTAATTCACTGCTGTAAGCGGGCTTTTTATTCAATTGTGAAAGCAGTGTTTTGTAGTCGATAAAAGCAAAGTCAGCATCTTTATTCGGATGAAACAATAAACTCAAAGTTATACCATGAAAAATTGAAGCTTTCGCTTTATCACTGGATTCCAGTCTGGTTTGGTTTAACATCTGTTTAACAAAAGTCATTTGATCAGGCTGATCTTTTACTTTGTTTTCTGGCCCCAGATTTCCCAGGCTCAAATAGATTTCATGTTTTACAAGATCTGATTCTTCTTTTTCCAATGCTTGCCACAAAACAGGACCAGCTTTTGTTGAACCACTCAAACCAAGAGCCAAAGCAGCGTATTGTCTTATCTGCTCATTACTATGATTCAGGAAAGGTGACACTAATGGAATGATTGTCTCTCCACCAATTCGGCCAAGTCCATGAAGAGCGTTAATCTGGAGTTCAACATTGTTAGTTTTAAGTGCTTTTGAGAAAATCTCATTGTCGAGCTGCCTGAGATCGACTAACTGATAGATCGACTGCTCAAGCGCTTGATTGTCATTTTGCTGACTGGCAAAACTGATATGTGAAACTAAAAACAGTGCTATAAATGATGCTATAAGTTTTATTGGTTTAAGCAAAAAGCTTTTTGATTTTGCAGCCATGATCTTTCCTGTCATTTAATTTGGCTTTATTGTCGCTAAAATACCGAGTGATCACAAGACGAAACATAAAACAGTAATCTCAGGTACATAAATGAAAATCAGGTGGATGGAAAAATTTTGGTGTATAATGCGCGAAATTTAGTGGATTTCAAAACCTAAGGTCTTTTATCTATGGCGCAATACATTTTTTCCATGAATCGGGTCAGCAAGATTGTCCCACCACAAAAAACGATACTCAAAAATATTTCCCTCAGCTTTTTCCCTGGTGCCAAAATTGGTGTGTTGGGTTTAAACGGTGCTGGTAAATCAACACTGCTTAGAATTATGGCCGGTGTCGACAAGGATATTGAAGGTGAAGCCATTCCGATGAAGGGCATCAATATTGGTTATCTGCCACAAGAACCTCAATTGGACGAAAGCAAAGATGTTCGCGGAAACGTTGAGGAAGGCATTGCAGAAATCAAGGCGATATTAACCCGATTTGATGAAGTCAGTAACGCCTTTGCTGATCCTGATGCCGACTTTGACGCTCTTTTAAAAGAGCAAGCCGAGTTACAAGATAAAATTGAAGCGGTTGGTGGCTGGGAAGTTGATCGTATGTTGGACAAGGCTGCAGAAGCATTGCGTTTGCCACCGTGGGATGCAGAAGTGAAACATTTGTCCGGTGGTGAGAAGCGTCGTGTCGCATTGTGTAAATTACTACTTTCCAAACCGGATATGTTGTTGCTGGACGAGCCAACCAACCATCTGGATGCAGAATCGGTCGCCTGGCTGGAAAGATTTTTACAGGATTTTAAAGGCACTGTGGTTGCCATAACCCATGATCGATATTTTCTCGATAATGTGGCGGGCTGGATTCTTGAGCTGGATAGAGGAGAAGGTATTCCCTGGGAAGGCAACTATTCTTCCTGGCTGGAGCAAAAAGAAAAGCGTCTTGAGATAGAAGAAAAGCGAGAAACCGCTCGTATGAAATCCATGAAAGAAGAACTGGAGTGGGTGCGTTCCAATCAAAAAGGCCGTCAGGCAAAAAGTAAGGCTCGTATGGCACGTTTTGAAGAATTGTCCTCACAAGAATTCCAAAAACGTAATGAAACTCAGGAGTTATACATTCCGCCAGGACCTCGTCTAGGGACTATGGTAATCGAGGCTGATCACATCAAAAAAGGCTTTGGTGACAAGTGTCTGGTTGAAGATTTAAATTTCCGTTTACCGCAAGGTGGCATTGTTGGCATCATCGGACCTAATGGTGCAGGTAAATCTACGCTATTCAAGATGTTAACCGGATTGGAAAAACCGGATAGCGGGGAATTGAAAATTGGTGAAACCGTCGAGATTGCTTATGTCGATCAATCACGAGATAGTCTCAATGGTGACTATACGGTTTGGCAAGAGATCTCGGATGATTCCGATGTCATAACTGTTGGAAACTATCAGGTACCTTCACGCCAGTATGTTGGACGTTTTAATTTTAAAGGCGGCGACCAGCAAAAATTTATCAAGGATTTGTCCGGTGGTGAGAGAAATCGTGTTCATTTGGCGAAGCTGCTGAAAAGTGGTGGTAACCTGCTACTGCTCGATGAGCCAACCAATGATTTGGACGTGGAAACATTGCGAGCATTGGAAGAAGCGCTTTTAGCTTTCCCCGGTTGTGCGGTTGTTATTTCCCATGATCGCTGGTTCCTGGATCGCGTGGCAACTCACATTCTGGCTTTTGAAGGTGACAGTAAAACGGTTTGGTTCGAAGGCAACTATGCCGATTATGAGGCAGATAGAAAACGCCGTTTGGGTGCGGATGCAGATGCGCCAACCCGAATCAAATATCGTAAAATCGATTAGAGAAAATCAATTAAACATTCAGCATTTGTATGTTGGTTTTATATCCCAGCAGCCGTTCGAAGGTTGTCTGGGCTTTCTGAGGTGCACTGGAATAAAAGGATACCGTTCCGGTGCTATCTTGCTGGTTGAGCTGGCCATCAAGTCGCCTTTTGACTTCCTTGGCAACAGGCATGGCGCTTTCAAACAAGGTGACGTGCTCGCCTAATATTTGTTTGATAGTGCTGGTAAGAAAAGGATAGTGAGTACATCCTAACACTAGAGAATCAACCGAATTTTCCATAAAAGGTTCCAGTTCCTTTTCGATCAATTGAAACTCACTTTCACCAATTTCAGCGGCGGATTCCACCAGTTCAACAAAAAGTCGGGAAGCTTTTTCAACAATATGATTATCAGCGGCAAATCGGGATTTTAATTGGTGGTATTTTTCACTGCTTAAAGTTGCCTGAGTTGCCAGAACGCCCACCTGATGATTATGACTAAATTCAACAGCCGGTTTTAATGCTGGTTCCAATCCTACGATGGGAATATCGTATTTATCTCTTAAGGATTTAACAGCGGCCGCAGTCGCAGTATTACAGGCGATCAAAATCAATTTTACTGATTTTTGGATAAAAAAATCGGCAATTTTTAGCACGCGCTCTTCAATAAATTGATTAGTGCGCTCGCCATAGGGTGCGTATTGGCTATCTGCGACATAAATTAAATTCTCTTCCGGCAGCAACTGCTGGATGGCCTTCAGGACACTTAATCCACCTGCACCGGAATCGAAAATGCCAATGGGATGATGGTTAATTGTTGTTCTCCATTCATTAAACTAGCCAGATTATAAACCAAACTATTAAAATAAAACTATTGATTTGGTATGATGGTCGAAAATCTATGGAATGAGAAATACAATGATAAGCAAAACCTTCTTCAAAAAAATGAAATTTATCTGTTTGAGCTTTTTTATTTTTACATTAACCAGTTGCGCCACTTATCTTCCCAGTAATCCGGATAATATTTGTGCTGTTTTTCGTGGCGAGCCCGATTGGTATGAAGCTGCATTGGATGCTCAAAAGGAATGGGGAACGCCAGTTTATGTGATGATGGCATTTATGCATCAGGAATCGCGTTTTGTCCATGACGCACAACCAGAGTTCGAGTGGTTTCTGTTTATTCCTTTGGGCAGAGCTTCATCGGCTTATGGTTTTGCGCAGGTGAAAGATGAAACCTGGGAAGAATATCAGGATGCAACCGGTAATTCAGGCGCTGACAGAGATGACTTTGAAGATGCCATTGATTTTATCGGTTGGTACACAGATGTAACTCATAAAAGACTCGGGCTTTCCAAATGGGATGCGTATGGACAATATCTGGCGTATCATGAAGGACGAGGTGGTTACCAAAGACAAACATACAAGGGGAAGCCCTGGTTGATCAAGGTAGCGCAAAAAGTAAAAGCAAGAGCCTCTCTTTACAATAGCCAGTTGAAAGGTTGCAAGGATGAGCTGGATGATGCGATTAGTTGGTTCTAGGATTATTTAGTTCGAGTTGCGGGTTGCGGGTTGCGGGTTGCAGAGCAGGAGCTAGAAGCGGGATGCGAGGATCGAGGAGAAATCCGTAGATACCATCTCTCCGAACCGATTTCAAATGTTAAATTTAACAAATTTGAGGTCGGTATTCGCTCTGATGTTTCAACACACCAAAACAAATCTGTACTAGCTTTCTCATCGCAGCTCCAAGCGCCTGCATCTTGGTTTTTCCAGCAGCCAACAATCTCTCATATTGTGCATTAATATCAGGATTGTATTTAGTTGCAACAATAGCAGCCATATATAAAATTGAACGTAAACGAGCAGAGCCATTTTTACACAATGTCGTCCTACCTTTCATTTTTCCCGATTCCCATAGCTTGGGAACCACACCAATAAATGCTGCTGCCTGACTAGCTTTTACAAAACATCGACTCTTTAGCACAGCTAACATCTCCAAGGATAGAACCTCTCCAATACCAGGAATAGTCTTTAATAATTCTCGGTTATTTTTAATATCCGGGTTTTGGTCAACATCATCTTCAATCTGTTTTTTCATCCGTTCAATTTCTTTTTGAAGCTGTTCAATAATCAGTTTGTGCGACTCAATGACCGCAGTAGAAGCTTGACTAATAGATGCTTTTTCCAAACGGTTAGACTCACGTTGCAAGTCCTTATTTAACCCTGCAAGCCTTGCCAATAAAGCCTTGAGCTTTCTGATATCTACAGACTCAGGCTCCCATAATCTGGGAGAGGTTAAAGCACAGTAACGAGCTAATACCATACTATCCTTTTTATCTGTTTTACTACGAACACCAAGCCCTTTAGCAAAATCTCTGATGAAAGCTGGATTAACTACGCTAACTTTTACACCCATTTCAAACAGTGCATAAGCCAATGCTTCATGGTAAACACCAGTTGCTTCAAGACAGACATGAATAAGAGATAAATCAGAAGATACATTTTTCTCAAACCAAAGTTTTAAATCATTAAATCCCTTTGCTGAATTAGGTAAAACCTTGGTTTTTATTTTGAGAGACTCAATATCTCTCAACCATAAACAATCAAGCTTATCTTTTGCAACATCAATACCAATAAAGTATGTCATCTAATAACTCCCCTTGTGGATGCAGTGTCACTTTTAAAAAGGCACTTGGATACCATCCAGTTTATTTAGATAAAATGAATTGAGGGTTTCATCTACGAAACAGAGTTATTACTCTAAGGGCGGAACCAAACTCTCTCAATTCTTGTGATAGAATAACAGCATATTACTCTATCTGGAGAGATACAAGGGCGGGATAGCAGAGCTTTTTCCGCCTTATTAATTCAACGATAGAACGCATATCATTATGGAAATAATAATACAGAGAAAAACAAACAATGAACATTCAAGGATAAGAAAATGAGTTCAACCATCACCATACCAATATGGTTTTTTACTTTACTGGCTGTTGTTTTTGTTTACGTTTCAGTTAACAAGTTCATTTGGCCAAGCCTAAAGTGGTTTTTTCGTAAAAAAGTCAATACTGCTATCAATGAACTAAATAAAAGACTCAACATCCGTTTAAAACCCTTTCAATTAACCAAACGACAAGTTTTGCTGGAGCGTTTGGTATACGATCAAAAGTTGTTAGATTATGTCCAGCAATTATCAATAGAAGATGAAGTTCCCCACGAAATTTTAATGGAACGGGTTAACCAATACGCAAGGGAAATTGTACCCTCTTTCAATGCTTACCTTTATTATCGATTTGGATTCTGGTTATCCAAAAAACTGGCGAAGCTGCTTTACAGAGTTAGAGTAGGTACAGAAAATGATGAGAAGTTTGAAGATTTAAACAAGGATGCCACCATTGTTTTTGTAATGAATCACCGCAGTAATATGGATTATATTTTGGTATCGTTTTTGGTCGCAGAAAAAACAACCCTTTCCTATGCTGTGGGCGAATGGGCTCAAATCTGGCCGTTGCGAAGTTTGATCCGTTCAATGGGAGCCTATTTTGTAAGGCGCAATTCACGTAACCCGCTTTATCGAAAAGTGCTGGAAAGATATATTTCCATGGCAACCCGCGAAGGTGTAAGTCAGGCGGTTTTCCCTGAAGGTGGGCTTACTCGAGATGGTAAAATCAGACCGCCAAAATTAGGTTTTCTCGATTATATGCTGCGTGATTTTGATCATAAACAGGACAAGGATATATTGTTTATTCCGGTCGGGATCAATTATGACCGGGTTTTGGAAGATAGAACCTTGTTGAGAAGTCTGGATCCAGATGCAGAGACAAAAAGTCGATGGTATGCGATTAAAACCACGCTGAAATTCTGGGTTCATAATATGCGGCTGGCTTATCGTCATCAATGGAAGCGATTTGGTTATGCCAGTGTGCGATTTTCACAACCGGTTTCCGCCAGAGAGTATTGTAGAAAAAATCGGGTGAATTTTTCTTCTCTGGACAAGGAAAAGCGTTTCGAAAAAGTTGAAAAGCTGGCCGATGAGCTCATGCACAAAATTGAAAGAACCATTCCTGTAGTTCCGGTTGTTTTATTGGCCAGTGTTTTTGTTAAACAGCCTAAAAGAGGCATAGCTAAATCAACGGTTATTAAAAACGCCAGAAAATTAATGGAACAGATAGAGAAACAGGGAGGACATATACTTTTTCCACATAAAGACAAGCAGATAAACCTTGATGCCGGATTGGAAATGTTAAAGCTGCGAAGGTTAATTGAAGATGATGGAAAAACCTGTCGAATAACTTCTGATTCTCTGGTAGTTCTACAGTACTACGCTCATTCGATTGATTGCTGGTTAAGTGAAACCAATTCAAAAAACAAAGCAGTAAAAGCGTAACAAACTAACGACTTTCCCCCCTGTTTCCGTTACAATACGCGCAAATTTTAAACGCTATTTATGTTATTTTGTTTGCCGGTCGAGGTATGAAGTAAAATGTTAAAGAACCCCCAATCATTAGCCGATTTTGATCCACAATTGTGGCAGTCCATTGAATCCGAGAAAAAGCGTCAGGAAGAGCATATCGAATTGATCGCTTCTGAAAACTACACCAGTGCAAGAGTAATGGCCGCACAGGGATCTGTTTTAACCAACAAATATGCGGAAGGTTATCCTCACAAGCGTTATTACGGTGGTTGTGAATTCGTTGATATTTCAGAAGATTTGGCAATTGAAAGAGTTAAGCAATTGTTCGGCGCCGATTATGCCAATGTTCAACCTCATTCCGGTTCACAAGCAAATTCAGCTGTTTATATGGCATTGCTGCAACCAGGCGATACCGTTTTGGGTATGAGTTTGAGTGAAGGTGGTCATCTGACTCACGGTTCGCCGGTTAACTTTTCTGGCAAACTCTACAAGTCAGTGCAATATGGTTTGGATGATAAAGGCTATATTGATTATGCTCAGGTAGAAGCTTTGGCTCTGGAACACAAACCTAAAATGATTCTGGCCGGTTTTTCTGCCTATTCAAGAATTGTAGATTGGGCAAAGTTCAGAGAAATAGCCGATAAAGTAGGCGCTTACTTTATGGTAGATATGGCTCACGTTGCCGGATTGGTGGCGGCTGGCTTATATCCTAACCCTGTTCCTCATGCAGATGTGGTTACCTCAACCACTCACAAAACTTTGGCTGGTCCTCGTGGCGGCATTATTCTGGCTCGAAAAAATGAAGAGTTGGAAAAGAAATTTAATTCGGCGGTTTTTCCAGGTGGTCAAGGTGGTCCTTTAATGCATGTGATTGCTGGTAAAGCTGTCGCTTTTAAAGAAGCGTTGAGTGATGAATTTAAAGCCATGCAGCAGCAGGTTCTGGTTAATGCCAAAGCGATGGTAGAAGTAATCCAGTCTCGCGGGTACAAGATTGTTTCCGGTGGTACCGATAATCATCTGTTTTTGATCGATTTAATTGAAAAAGATATTACCGGTAAAGATGCAGAGGCTTCTTTGGGACGTGCCTATATTACGGTGAACAAAAATACGGTTCCCAATGAACCTCGTTCTCCTTTTGTGACCAGTGGATTGCGTATGGGAACACCTGCGATTACCACGCGAGGTATGAAAGAAGCTGAATCGAAGCAATTGGCTAGCTGGATTTGTGATATATTAGACGACATTAATAATGAGTCAGTAATTGAGAAAATTAAAGCTCAGGTACTTGGATTAACAAGCCAGTTCCCGGTTTATTCGTAACAAGATTTAATAAAGGAATTAGAAATGCGCTGTCCATTTTGCTCCTTTCAGGATACTAAAGTGATTGATTCCAGACTGGTCGCCGAAGGCGATCAGGTCAGGCGACGTCGTGAGTGTATTGAGTGTGGTGAACGCTTCACTACCTTTGAAGGCGCAGAACTGGTAATGCCTCGGTTGATCAAGAAAGACGGTTCGAGACAACCTTTTGACGATCAAAAGCTTAAAGCTGGCATTTTAAGAGCTGTAGAAAAAAGACCGGTTTCAGTTGAAGATGTTGAAAAAGCGATTTTGAAAATACAATCCAAAATCAGAGCCTTGGGTGAGCGAGAAATTGAAAGCGATGTGGTTGGTGAAATGGTCATGGGCGCTTTGAATCAACTTGATCAGGTGGCTTATGTCAGATTTGCTTCTGTCTATCGTCGTTTTCAGGATGTCAGTGATTTCAGCAATGAAATTGAAAAACTGAAATCAAAAAATTAAATCTATCTGTTTTTGTTATTTCACCTCATTTGCCAGACAACCCATTTATGAATAATCAATCAAACAATCATTCAAATCAAGGCACTGAAAATTCAGTGTGGACTGAGTTTGACCGACAAATGATGGCATTGGCGTTACAACTGGCCAAAAAAGGTGAGTTTACTGCCAGACCCAATCCAATGGTGGGTTGTGTCATTGTCAAAAATGGCGAAATTATCGGGCAAGGCTGGCATCAAAAATCGGGTCAGGCACATTCGGAAGTCAATGCATTGGATGAAGCTGGCGAACAAGCCAAAGATGCAACCTGTTATGTCACTCTGGAGCCCTGCGCTCATACAGGAAAAACAGCGCCATGTGCTCAAGCATTAATTAAAGCTGGTGTAAAGCAAGTGATAGCGGCAATGGAAGATCCTTTTCCCGAAGTTGCTGGCAAAGGTTTTGAAATACTTCATCAGGCTGGCATTTTGGTCAAAGTGGGCTTGTATGAAGAACAGGCCAGAGCGCTGAACAGAGGTTTTATTTCTCGAGTCGTTAACAAAAAACCATTTGTTACCTGCAAGTTGGCCATGAGTCTTGATGGCAGAACGGCTTTGGCAGATGGTTCAAGTAAATGGATTACGGGTCCTGCAGCCAGATCCGATGTGCAAAAATTAAGAGCCAGACAAGATGCAATTTTAACAGGAATGGGTACTTTATTAGCCGATGATCCTTCATTGACTGTTCGACCAGAGGATTGCACTGATGAAAGTTTGACTCAGGCTTTTGACATCGGGCTTTCTCAACCAGTCAGAATTTTACTGGATAAAAAAGCCGATGCTTCGATTTCAGCAAAATTGTTTAACTCATCTGGCAAAGTAATTTGGATGATGGAAGCCGAAAATCTGGCAAAAGCAAAAGAAGTATTGAATGAAAATAACGGGATTGAATCGGGAAACATTGAAATTGGAGAGTTTAACCCCAATAATTTGTCTGATCTGCTCACCAGTCTGGCAGAAGCAAAAGTGAATCATTTGTTGATAGAAGCCGGTCATCAATTGGCAGGTGCTTTTTTACAGCAAGGTTTGATTGATGAATTAATCGTTTATGTCGCACCTAAACTGATGGGAAATGAAGGAATGGGTTTATTTCAGTTGAATATTGCATCAATGAAGGACACGATTAATCTGACACTAAAAGAGACAAGGCATCTGGGTGATGATTTGCGTTTAACCTACCATCTTGCCAAACCACTGGAAAAGTAAAATGTTTACCGGAATCATTGAAGCTACAGGAAAAATAGAGGCCATTGAATCGCGAAGAGGTGATAAACGTTTTACCATTGATACCGGAAAACTTGATATTTCTGATGTAGCGATTGGTGATAGCATTGCCTGTAATGGTGTTTGCCTGACAGTAATCGAATTAACAGAAAAGGCCTATGTTGCTGATGTGTCAGCCGAGACTTTGAAATTGACGACACTGGCTGATATCAATATAAAATCACCTGTTAATCTGGAGAAAGCCTTGACACCAACCACCAGATTAGGTGGGCATCTGGTCAGTGGCCATGTGGATGGACAAGGTAAAATTGTTTCAATTGAAACTTCAGCCAGAAGTACGGTTTATAAAATTGAAGCACCAGAGGATTTGGCTCGCTACATTGCCAAAAAAGGTTCGATTACGGTTGACGGTATATCCTTGACGGTTAATGAGGTAGAAGGTGCAATTTTCGATTTGAATCTGGTTCCTCACACTCTGCAAGAGACCATTGCCAGCGACTACAAGGTTGGTGATAAGGTTAATCTTGAGGTTGATATTATTGCCAGATATCTTGAAAGATTATTACTCGGTCAATCAACCGCCGATGACAAAAACACACAAAAACCGATAGATTATGCTTTACTTGTCAACAGTGGCTTTTTGAAGTCGTCGGCCGATTTGAAAAAATAGATAAAGGTTAACCATGCAATTAAATACAACAGAAGAGTTGATCGCTGATATTGCCGCGGGAAAAATGGTCATCTTGATGGATGACGAAGATCGTGAAAATGAAGGTGATTTGGTAATGGCATCAACTCATGTTAAAGCCGAAGATATTAATTTTATGGCAAGACATGGCCGAGGCCTAATCTGTCTGACCCTGACTCAGGATCGATGTGAACAGCTGCGCTTACCTTTAATGGTTGGTCGAAATGGAACATCCTTTGAAACCAATTTTACGGTATCAATAGAAGCTGCCGAGGGTGTAACAACCGGAATATCTGCTTCAGATCGCGCCAAAACAATACAAGCGGCCGTTGCCAAAGATGCCAAACCTTCTGATATCGTTCAGCCTGGACATATCTTCCCGATTATGGCTAAACCAGGTGGTGTGCTTAACCGTGCCGGACATACTGAAGCTGGCTGTGATTTGGCGCGTTTGGCAGGATTGGAACCCAGCGCCACAATTGTTGAAATCCTGAATGAAGATGGCACTATGGCCAGACGCCCAGATCTGGAAAAAGTAGCGAAAGCGCATAATCTTAAAATTGGAACAATTGCCGATTTGATTGAATACCGAATGAATAACGAGCACACCATTGAAGAAGTGCTGAAAGTTGATTGGGCAACTGAATTTGGTGATTTTAAATTGCACGCTTATCGGGATTCTATTGATGGGCAAACCCATATTGCATTGATAAAAGGTGAGATTAAAGCCGAAGAGCCAACGCTGGTTAGAGTGCATATCACGGATGTGGCAACAGATTTATTGGCCAAAGATAAAAGCAAGGCTGGTGGATGGTCACTACGTCGGGCCATTGAAAAAGTCTCAACCGCTGACAGTGGTGTTGTACTATTGCTAGGAAATCAATCGTCAGGCGATTCTATTCTTGATAGAATAGCCCTTTTGACTGGAGTCAAACAACAGAGTAGCAAGGCAACAGCCAAAGCGAGTCAGGCATCCAGAACAGTTGGAATAGGCTCACAAATATTACATCATTTGGGTGTTGAAAAGATGATATTGCTGAGTCCGGTTAAAAAATACCGGGCATTATCCGGCTTTCATCTTGAGGTTGTCGATTTTATTAGTGATGAAGAATGAGAGTAGAGAGTAGAGGTAATAGCAGCAGGATATGTGGAGCTGGATGGTTCCCTCGCCCTTTGGGAGAGGGGTAGGGAGAGGGCTTCTGTAGGGCGGGATAGCAAAGCGTTTCCCGCCAGATAATAAAGACAGTAAAAAAGAATTCGGTATACATTCCCACGCAGGAGCATGGGAACGAGAAAACAGGTTTTGAAAAGCAAAAAGCTTAAACAAGAGAGAAAAAGTTTATGAATATTATTGAAGGTAACATGGTGAGTCAAGGCGGTAAGTTTGCCTTGTTGGTTAGCCGATTTAACAGTTTTATCGTTGACAGTTTACAAGAAGGTGCTATTGATGCGTTAAAGCGTCACGGTGTTAATGAAAGTGATATCGAAATTATCAAAGTGCCGGGTGCATTCGAAATGCCAATTGCTGCGCAGCGTATCGCCAATTTGAAAAAGCACGATGCGATTATTGCTCTTGGCGCTGTGATCAGAGGCGGAACGCCACACTTTGAATATGTGGCTGGTGAATGTGTTAAAGGTTTATCACAAGTTTCTTTGAATAGCGGGTTACCCATCGCTTTTGGTGTTTTGACAGTTGATACCATTGAACAGGCGATTGAAAGAGCAGGTACCAAAGCAGGTAATAAAGGTGCAGAAGCTGCCCTGAGTGCACTTGAGATGGTAAATCTGTTTAAAGGTATGGAATAAATAGTTCATGCAAAAACCTTCCATGCGGAAAAAAGCCCGACGTTATGCCGTTCAGGGGCTTTATCAGTGGCATCTAAGCGGCAATGAGATTGCGGATATCAAAAAGCAGTTTCTTGAGACGATTAATCCTGAAAAGGTTGATGTTGAATATTTCGAGGATATTCTGGTAAACACGTTAAATCAGATCTCGATGCTGGATGATTTATTTACACCTTATCTTGATCGTAAGTTTGATGAAGTCAATCCTGTTGAGCTGGCAGTACTTCGTTTGTCTGCCTATGAGCTAAAAGAAAGAATAGATGTCCCCTACAAGGTTGTCATCAATGAAGCTCTGGAGTTAACCAAAACCTTTGGTGCTTCTGAGGCTCATAAATTTGTCAATGGTGTTGTGGATAAACTCGCCAAAAAGCTACGTCCTATGGAAACAAAAAAATAATCCATCATATTTAATTTCAGGTTTGCTTCTATCAATGATGACAGAGGCGTTTAAGAATATATAAAAAATATTAGTCAGGGAGAAAAATGAAAGAGTTTGAAGTTATTAATAAGTACTTTGCTTTGAACAATGTCAATAGACCAGATGTACTCAAGGGAGTGGGTGATGATTGTGCGTTATTGAAAGTACCCAGAGGACAAAGGCTAGCTGTTTCAATGGATACTTTGGTTGCGGGCGTGCATTTTCTCGAAGACATTTCACCTGAAGATTTGGCGCATAGATCCGTCGCAGTTAATTTGAGTGACCTGGCTGCTGCCTGTGCTGAACCTGCCTGGCTTACCTTGTCGATGACTCTGCCTGAGTTGGATGATAGTTGGTTGGCAGGTTTTAGTAAGGGATTAAAGGAAATTACAGAGTTTTTTGGGGTTCAGGTTGTTGGTGGTGATACTTGCAAAGGACCGCTTTCTATCACCATTCAAGCCCATGGATTTGTTCCTGAGTCAGTTTATGTCAGCCGAAATACAGCCAAGGCGGGAGAGTTGATCTGCGTAACAGGTTGTCTTGGTGATGCTGCTTTGGGTTTAAAAGTTGCTCAAAATAAGTTAAAAGTTAAGACAGATGTTGCGGAGCAATTATTAAAAAAATATTATCGTCCATTTCCGGCTATTGCGGCAGGGATAGCACTAAGAGGGCGAGCAACTTCTTCCATTGATATTTCAGATGGGTTACTGGCAGATGTTAACCATATCAGTCAACAAAGTGGCGTTGGTGCATTGTTAAGATGGGAGCGAATACCGCTGTCTGATTCAGCAAAACAAGTTAAAGATCAGACATTGGTTCAGCAAGCTGCATTAAGTGGTGGTGATGATTATGAACTTTGCTTTTCCGTCAAGGAAGATGAGCTGGAAGCTACTCAACATGCGCTACAAGTTGTTGGGGCTAATTGTATTCCTATTGGAAGATTTACAGGCAAACCTGGTGTCAGATTGCTTCACGAAAAAGAAGAAATTCCAATAAAGGATATGGGTTATTTGCATTTTTAGCGATTGTTTTTTATAAATTAGAGCATAGAGCCTGGAACTTTCAAATATGACTTCATCAAAAAATCAAAAAGTCAGTGCAAAAACTGTTTTTACCAATCCGATTCATTTTCTGGCCTTTGGTTTTGGTTCCGGGTTAGTACCCAAAGCACCAGGTACTGCGGGAACGTTAATCGCTGTGCCATTGGTATTTTTGTTGTCGTCCTTGTCTCTTTCAATTTATCTTGCGCTTTGTTTTGCCGTTATCCTGTCTGGCGTCTGGATCTGTCACTACAGCGCCAAAAAATTAGGTGTGCATGATCATCCAGGCATTGTTTGGGATGAAATTGCAGGGTTTATGATTACGCTTGCTGGTATGGCAATGAGCTGGCAAAATGTCATTCTTGGTTTTATCTTGTTTCGTTTTTTTGATATTGTTAAGCCTTGGCCGATAAAATGGATAGACAAAAAAGTCGCTGGCGGAATAGGTATCATGCTGGATGATGTGATAGCTGGAATGATGGCCTGGTTATGTTTGTACGGAGTGAATGTGTGGTTAGGCAGCTAATAATATTATTGTTTTTTGCATTCAGCATTTCTGCTGCAAGTCAGATTAACAATCTCAATGAACAATCCGATTCAGTTGAAGAAGACCCAATGGATATTCGTGTTGTGGGTTTGTTTAAGGATGCTGCACTAGTCAAATTCAATGGTAAGCAAAAGCTATATCGCAAAGGCGCCAATATTTCTGATGATATTCAATTAATATCAGCAACCACCAGTAAAGCCACTTTTATGATCCAGGGAAAGAAAGTAGAAATGGGATTGGACAAGTCTGGTGGATATAATTACTCGAGCAATCGAAATCAAAATTATTCAGACAATCAAGGTCAGAGCCAAAATTCAGAACAAAACCAGAATTCGGCTCAGCAAGAATCTGTTGAATCAAGCGGGTTAAAAACGGCAAAAATTTTACGTAATCCAGGCGGTATGTACATGACTTTGGGTTACATTAATGGTCGTTCGGTCAAGTTTCTGGTTGATACAGGTGCATCACAGGTTGCCATGAATG
>JAOUOC010000188.1 GCA_029880585.1 Gammaproteobacteria bacterium | reverse complement strand
TCCTCGTTTGCAATCTTTGGGAACCTGTTGGTTGAGCTTCTTTAAAGCGGATTGATTAAGTTCAGGTGTGGTAAAACCTTTATGTCCCGCCCATCCACAACAGGCAATAGATTCAGTTTCAATAACCTTTGTCGTACATTGTTGTATAAGCTTTCGGATTTTGCTTTCAATTGCCATATGTTTATCACTACAGGTGATATGCAATAAAACAGTTTCATCAATCGATTGAATGGTTAATCTATCCAGCAAGTGTTCAACGGCAAATTCAATTGCATCATAAACATTAAGCTTTTCGGATAATTGGTTTCTCGCTCTCAAATTACAGGAAGCATTATCCATAATTACGGAAATTTCTCCACTATTGGTTATAGATAGTAAATGCTTTTCAAGTTCGCTAATTGTTGATTCTGCCAAATCAAAAGAACCTTCACTTTCCATAACCTGACCACAACACAAACTTTCAAAATTCTCAGGATAAATAACCTGAAAGCCTGCCTTGGTGAGTAGCTCATGAATGCATTCGTTCAGATCAATATTGCCCGCTTGAGATTGATTACCAAAGGTTCGGCTGGCACAGGTTGGAAAATAAATCACCTGATTATCATTTGAAAGGCTGTCAGCACTCTCGTCTGAATCGGTTTTTAACCATTGATTCGGAATGCTTTTGGCTGCTGTTGGAATGTTCGATGAGATCTTTGGAATTTTACCCAGCGATAGAAGGTGAAGACCTTTTCCCAGCAGATTAAACAAAGATGCAGGTAGCAGTTTATTGATCAGACTCGATATTTTTAGCAATCCTTTTGTCAGATTTGTCATAGCTTTTAGATGGTTAATATAGAATGCTGATAGCCAATTGGTTTTTCGTTCGGACTTTAGTTTTTTTACCAAATCACCGGTATTAATACCGACAGGACATTCAATTTTGCAAACACCAGTTGTTGCACAGGTTTGAATGCCGTGATAATCAAAGGTTTGGTAAACCGCTTTCGCCTGAACCGGATCAGAATCTTTCAGTTGAATCCAGTTTCGATACATGGCAATGCGTTGTCTGGGGGTGAGCGTCAGTTCTCTTGAAGGACAGACCGATTCACAAAAACCACATTCCATACAATGATCAATTAAAGAATGCGCTTGCGGAATGGGTTTGAGGTTTTTGCTGTGCAGTGATTTGTCGGTTGTTAAAATAACATCGGGATTCATCAAACCATCTGGATCAAAAATCTGTTTGATTTGCTTCATCAATTGATAGGCTTTGGCTCCCCATTCCAGTTCCACAAAGGGCGCCATATTTCGTCCCGTGCCATGTTCGGCTTTGAGCGAACCTCCAAACTTAATCGCAACCATTTCGGTCAGTTCACGCATAAATGATACATACCGTTCGATTTCTGCTGGCTGATTAAAATCAGGGCAAATGACAAAATGTAAATTGCCATTTAAAGCATGACCAAAAATAATCGCATCATCATAACCATGTTTTTCAAAGAGCTGTTGTAGTTGCCGAGTGCCATCAGCCAGTTTTTCTAGTGGAAATGCGATGTCTTCGATAATCACTGTTGTGCCTGTTGCTCGTATGGCGGCCACACTGGGAAATAGACCTTTTCTGATTTGCCATAGCATTTCGGTGGTTTCAGTTTCCTGAGTAAACGGAATGGAGAAATTAACGTTCGAGTTATTCAGTTTGTCGGTAATAGGTTCAACTTGCTGTTGTAGCTGTTCGTATGAGTCTGCCTGACATTCAATTAATAATGCGGTCTGTTCAGAATGGAGTGCTTGTGTAGACATTAGCGGTATTTTATTCTGGATGGATTTCAGTGATGCTCCATCCATTAATTCCACTGCGCTTACCGGTTCTGAGGCCAGTTGTTCAACGGCATGGCATGCGTCATCAATCGATTTAAAAATGTATAAGCCGCTGGCTTTGAATGGCGGATCATCGACTGTACGATAGGTAATATCAGCAATAAAACCCAGCGTACCTTCGGAGCCAATCATCAAATGTTGCAAGATATCTATCGGATCGTCAAAATCGGTCAGAGCATTTAAGCTGTAGCCGGTGGTGTTTTTGAGTTTGAATTTTCTTCTGATTAAATCACCAAGAGTCTTGTCCTGTTTGACCACAATTGAGAGTTCTTTTATTTCATCCAATAGATTTCCATGAGATTGTCTAAAATCAGCAATTGATTGGTGATCGCCCGTATTCAAAACGGTACCATCATGCAAAATCACGGTCAGGCTATCCAAAGTTTGATAAGAGTTCTGAGCGACACCACAGCACATACCTGAAGCATTGTTAGCAGCAATTCCACCAACTTTGCAACTATTGATAGATGCCGGATCAGGTCCGATTTTTTTGCCATAAGGCTTTAGGTAATGATTGGCTTTTGCGCCGATAATATTCGATTGTAAACTGATTTTTTCGCCATTATTGTGAATCTGATATTCATCCCAGTCGTCCGTTAGCATAATTAAAACGGAATCAGAAATAGCCTGACCTGACAAGCTGGTACCGGCAGCTCTAAAGGTATAGGGAATTCCTGATTTTTTGCATTGCTTTATGGTTGATACCATTTGATCAATAGAAGCTATTTTTAAAACCAGTTTGGGTGTCAGACGATAAAAGCTGGCATCGGTTGCCAGTGCATGACAGATTGCCGGATCGGTAATGCTCTGCTTTTTCGGCAAAAACGCTTTCAGTTCTTTTCTGAATTGCTGATATTGGCGATCACTTGGCATCGGTTTTGACTTGATTCGAATTAGGCTGATTTAAAAAAGACTGGTAAACCATCGAGATAATTTTTCCGTATTTTCCCGTTTCAAAGGTATCTCCTTTAAATTGCAGATTGCCATTATCTTCCATAATCGGTGTATGTTTTTTATTGGTGAGCAAAACAATCACCAGATCATAATAGGGATCAATCACCGTTACTGTTCCGGTCCAACCGGTGTGACCAAAAGCGTAAGGACTGGCATAAAGACCAAAGTGATGAGTTCTCTGTTGAAAACCTGCAAGTCGCCAACCTAATCCAATGGTATTATCCAATGGGGAAGGGCTGACAAAGGATTGAATAACGTTTCTATTAAAGAATTCGAAATCTCCATAACCGCCCTGATTAAGCATCATAGAAGCCAGCGTTGCAACTTCTTCAGCGGTGGAAAAGAGTCCGGCATGACCTGAAACACCTTGCATAGCGTAAAAAGCATTTTCATCATGGACTTCACCATGGATCACCTGTGTTCGATTATTGATAAATTCCACATGGTTATCTCGGGAATTGCCTCTTAACTCGGTCGCAGCAATCTGATCTAACGGTAGATTCGCCTGTAAAGGATTGAATCGGGTTCTATTCAGATTCAGCGGTTGGTAAAACTGCTCGTTAACGTATTCGTCCAGTGACTGTCCGGTAATTCGCTCAATTAAAACCCCCAGCAACATAAAATCCAGATCACTATATTTGGCCTCAATATTTCGCCCTTTATCAAAAGGAATTTGGGTCAGCAGAATATTTTTGGTTCGCTCACGATTTTGAGAAAAATATCTTTCACCTAGTGCGTTATTTTTATCGTAGAAACGAAAAATTGGACGATAACCTGCGGCATGTTGAAGGAAATCCCTGACCAATCGGGTATCTCTTC
The DNA here is from genome assembly GCA_029880585.1 of Gammaproteobacteria bacterium. Lineage (GTDB taxonomy): Bacteria > Pseudomonadota > Gammaproteobacteria > Enterobacterales > Kangiellaceae > Aliikangiella. Next base: position 1,524 of record JAOUOC010000188.1, on the reverse strand, counting down.
CATTGCCGGTGTATTCAGGCAAATATTGTCTTATGGGTTGATTGACGTTGAGTTTGCCTTCAGACACCAGCTTCATTACAGCGAAAGTGGTGGCATACATCTTGGTATTGGAGGCCAAATCAAACACAGTATCTTTTTTCATTTTTATTGGAGCATCCAATTGCTTTCCGTCTTCATCATAACGTTTGGCAAAACCATAAGCGGTATGTTTGATGATTTTGCCATTTTTAGCTACCAGTAAAACTGCCCCAGGAAAACCTTGTTTGATTTCCTTATTAATCAGTTGGTCAATTTGTTTTAATTTGGCCGAGGAAACGCCAACACTTTCAGGTGTTCCTTTCGACAGGAATGGAAAGTTGATAGCCAGTCTTAAATAACGCTCTGAATTATTATCATCAGATTGAGTTTCCTTGAAAGAAACCTGATCAACGGATAAATAGTTATTGCCATCTTGGGTATATTGACCGATATTAATCGTCGCTTCGTCCTCTGATTGTACTGCTTTTTTAATCTCAACAGTTTTGCCATTGATACGGACTCTTGCGGTCGCCAGATTTTTCACTTTGATCTTGAGTTGTCCCTGACCTTGATAAGCTTTAAATATTCTGTCAATCACCATAGGTTGAGTTTTTTCTATTGCAGCGACCTGTTCAGCATTCAGTATAATGGCCAGTTGTGCGTTATCCTGATTCTGGTGTTTTTCAGTCTTTTCAAGTTGATCCTCTTCCGCATATCGTCGCATAAGTCTTTCCGCTTTTTCAGGAAAGTATTTTTCCAGTAATGCAAAAAGTGTTGCTGCTGTTTCTACCGTTGGTTGGCCGCTTACTTGCCAGGGGCGGAAATGCATTTGAAAGACGGTAAGTGTGTTGATGGTTTTAACATCCAGAATTCCGGTTTCCAGAATGCCATAGCCATAATCAGCCAATGCTTTTTGAATGAGTCCGATTGAGGGCGGTGAATTTTTAAATATTTGCCAATATTTCAGCTGTGTTTCATCGTCATACCAGGCGCCGATACCCTGATCGTACAAACGCTTCCATGGAAATCTGGGACCCGGATCAACACGTCTGTCAGGCGTGATGTCAGCATGGCCAACTATACGAGTGGGAGAAATTTCAGGATTACGCTCAATGATTTGTTTGATCAATTTGATTAACAGGTTAATCTGCTGATCATCAAAGTCAGGATAAGAACACAATAGATGCGGATTGGCCTCTATATTCAAACCATGACCATCCATTTGAGCATGGTTTTGTTCATAATCGGGTTCGCTCTGGCAATTGGATAGATTGACCAGCTCAATACCAATGGATTGATCGTTAATATTATCCCTGCCTTGCCAATGACTTAAGCCGGCATGCCAGGCGCGATCTTTTTCATCGACCAGTTGAACCACCTTGAGTTCTTTTTCAGGATAGGTCTCATCAAATCGTTCAGGAATGAGATAGTGGGCACTGACTTTTTCCGGTTCAGTGAGAATATCAACGGAATCCTGATAATTTAAAGTGGTAAAGTGAATCACCA
>JAOUOC010000187.1 GCA_029880585.1 Gammaproteobacteria bacterium | reverse complement strand
TTTAATTAGTCACGAGAGAGCAACTCCCTCTAATGAAATAAATTCCTCTTCTGTTGATGGCTGGTCAGTAGGTGAAAAATTAACGGATACAGAAGATTATCTGCACAATCAACAAATGAATTTAAATGAAAATATTAAAAATGAACAAAATACAAACAGGATGAATACCTTTCAGGATCATTCAGATATCGTAAATAATAAGCAAAACAATCTTCCCCAACTTGAATGGACTCTTGATCCAACATTGCAAGCGATGAAAGAGGAGCTTGAAATGGTTAGAACCATGATGTCGGAGCAACACAAGGGAAATAACTGGAAAAGATTTGCAGAAAAACAGCCGCGCAGGGCAATGATAGCAAGAAGGCTTCACAGAATTGGTCTGGATGAAAAAAACATCAGTTTTATATTAAGAGCCATAAACAATATAGACAGCTTCGATAATCAGGATGTTGAATGTTTGTGGCAAAATTCCATTGCTGTCATGGCCAAAACTATAGCGGTGCAACATCAGGACAATCTGATGAAGTATGGTGGTTGTTATGCTTTTGTAGGTCAAACCGGAGTTGGTAAAACAACAACTATTGCCAAACTGGCTGCACGCTTTGTGATTAAGCATGGTGCTGATTCTGTAGCTATAATTTCAACAGATGCAGAAAGGTTAACAGCTCAGGAGCAGTTAACAACCTTTGGTAAATTGCTAGATATTCCGACAGCAACCTTGTCGAAAAATGATAGTTTGGAACTATTGATAAGAAGTTTTGGCGATAAAAAACTAATTCTGATTGATACCGCAGGTGTCAATTTTAATGATTCAGATTCTGTTGAGCAGATCCGGAAGTTGAATAGTTGCAAGGTAAAAATCAACAAGGTTTTATTGATGTCAGCTACCAGCCACAAAAGCATTCTTCGCCAATCCTTGCAGTCATATTCAAGTCTGGGACTTAACGGGCTTGTTATTACTCGACTGGATGAGGCGGTTACGCTGGGAGATGTACTTAATACGGTGCTTCAGCAGGATGTTCCTGTTTATTACACAACCAATGGACAGCGAATTCCGGAAGATATTCGAGTGGCCAAAGGGCATCAACTGGTTGCCAAAGGTATTAGCCTGTCTGCCTCATATCATGATGCGGAAATCAGTGGAAAAAATGGTGGTCATGACGCAATTTTTAAGCAGGCCAGTAATTTGTGAGGAACAATCAAATTGAATTCAAACCTGTTTTTAGCATTGATTTTATTAATAGCGACGTAAAAGTGGATAAATTGTTCTATCATTAATGAATAATCAGGCCACGTTTTATGATTAAATAGTTGGTAAATGACAATGATGTCATTTAAAAAATGGAGATGTACCACTTGAGTCAGGTAATCAATATGTTGCCAAATTCGAATTTAAAACCTGTAAAGGTAATAGCAGTAACTGGCGGAAAGGGTGGTGTTGGTAAAACCAATATTGCAGTTAATCTGGCTATCGCATTAAGCATGCAAAATCATAAGGTAATGCTGCTGGATGCAGATTTGGGATTGGCAAACGTTGATGTCATGTTAGGTATTAATTGCCGAAAGAACATATCCCATGTGTTATCTGGCGAATGCGAACTCAAAAACATAGTCGTGGACGCTCCTTTTGGTCTCAAGATTGTGCCTGCCGCATCTGGTACAAAAAATATGGCAGAACTTTCACTTCAGGAGCATAATGGCATTATTCAGGCGTTTAGTGATATTGGCCATAACCTTGATTTTCTGATCATTGATACAGCTGCAGGAATAAATGACATGGTTGCCAGCTTTACTCAGGCTGCCCAGGATGTTTTAACGGTGGTTTGTGATGAGCCAACATCCATCACAGATGCATACGCCTTAATGAAGGTAATGAACCAGAATTTTCAACTATCCCGATTCCACGTTTTGGCTAATATGGTCAGAACCAGTCAGGAAGGAAGAGATCTGTTTGCAAAACTCAGTCACGTATGTAACAAGTTTCTGGATGTGACACTGGACTATGTTGGTTCAGTTCCATTTGACGAAAATGTACGTAAAGCAGTTAAAAAGCAAAGATCTCTGGTAGAAGTTTTTCCACGTAGTCCGGCATCGGTTGCTATCAAGACTTTAGCCAAAAAGATCCAACAGTGGCCGGTACCAAAAGATGCCAGTGGCAATATTGAGTTTTTCATGGAACGACTTGTTGGCAATTCGGCTTGAGATTTTTTATGAATTTAGATAGATGAAACGAGTGATTTGTGGTAAAAAAACAGAAACACCAAGGAATTAAAAGTGTCAAAAGCAACTACCTATACTCAAATTCAACAAGATGATTTTGCGTCAAGGTATGCCCCCCTTGTCAAGCGCATTGCTCATCATTTGATTGCACGATTGCCAGCCAACGTGCAACTGGATGATTTGTTGCAAGCAGGAATGCTGGGTTTGATTGAGGCAAAAAGCAATTTTGACCCCACCAAGGGAGCAAGTTTTGAGACTTTTGCAGGCATCAGAATTCGAGGCGCAATGATTGATGAAATGCGTCGTGGAGACTGGGTGCCTCGTTCCGTGCACAAAAACTCCAGATCGATTGCACGTGCAATTCAGGCAATTGAGCAGCAAACCGGGCGGGATGCTCGAGATACTGAAGTTGCTGCCAAACTTAATGTCACTGTTGAGGATTATCGACAAATGTTGATGGAAGTCAGTAGTGGACAAATTATGGATTTTGAAGGACTTGGTGTTACTGAAGATCATTTCACAGAAGGACTCTCCAACCAAACTCTAACTCCCCTCGAAAGAATCCAGAAAGAAGATTTCAGAAATTCCCTGTCAGGTGCAGTTGCCTCATTACCGGAAAGAGAAAAACTGGTATTGGCGCTATATTATGATGAGGAGCTGAATTTTAAGGAAATTGGTGAGGTCTTGGGCGTAAGCGAATCGCGCGTAAGCCAAATCAATAGTCAAGCCATGTTGCGATTACAATCGCGATTAAAAGATTGGAAGAAATAGTAAATCTTTACTAAATTTAGTAGTAGTTAGATACATATTTTTTGCCAGTACTAATGGAGATTTGTTTTGGATAAGAACATGAAAATTCTGGTAGTTGATGACTTTTCTACAATGCGTCGAATTGTCAAAAATTTACTGCGAGACTTGGGTTTTAATAATACACATGAAGCTGATGACGGTTTAACCGCATTGCCGATGTTAAAAACAGGGAATTTTGATTTTCTGGTAACCGATTGGAACATGCCAGGAATGCAAGGTATTGACCTCCTTAAGGCAGTACGCGCAGATGAAAAGATTAAAACTTTGCCTGTATTGATGGTAACAGCAGAATCAAAGCGAGAGCAAATTATTGAGGCAGCTCAGGCTGGAGTGAATGGGTACATCGTCAAACCATTTACAGCTGGCACTCTTAGTGAAAAGCTTAACAAGATTTTTGAGCGTATCGAAAGCTAAATGCTTTGATCAGAAGGAACAGGATTACCATGAAATTATCAAATGATGCTGACATCAAGCAGACTATTACCCGTGTTAAAGATTTACTCAATCACCTTGAAAATGATCAAATTGAAGATGCTGAAAAGGTATTGGAAGATTTTTCTATTAAGGATAATGGTGATCTTTTTTCTGAAATTGGCAAATTAACAAGAAATTTGCATGAAGCACTTTCCAGTTTTAATCTTGATTCAAAAATCACCGATATAGCAGCTTCCGAAATCCCTAGCGCCAAGGATAGATTGAATTACGTTATTGAGAGAACAGAAGAAGCTGCAAACCAAACCATGGATATGGTCGAAAATTGCTCCAGAATGGCAGATACCTTGTCCAGTGATTCTCAGGAATTATTGGTTGAATGGCAAAAACTCTATAAAAGAGAGCTGGCAGCAGGTGAGTTTAGAAAACTTTGCAAAAGAATTGAATCCCATTTTAAAAAGAGTACAAAAACATCGGATGATTTGCACAAAGCATTATCTGATGTACTGCTGGCTCAGTCTTATCAGGACTTGACCGGACAAGCAATCAAAGAGGTGATAAGTCTGGTTCATGAAGTGGAAGAAAGTATGGTCAATATTATCAAGGTTTTTGGTGATATGGATAAATACCACGAAGCAAAAGGAAAAGTTGTCAAACGAAAAGAAGCAGAAGGGCCAATCGTCAACAAGGACAAAAGAGATGATGTGGTCAATGGACAGGATGAAGTGGATGATCTGCTTTCCAGTTTAGGTTTCTAGGAGCGATGTATGTCATTGGAAGTGGATGAAGAAATACTTCAGGACTTCTTGATAGAAGCCGGAGAAATTCTGGAAGAAATGTCAGAGCAACTGGTTTCTCTGGAAAATGATCCGGAAAATATGGATTTATTGAACGGGATCTTTCGTGGTTTTCATACTGTGAAAGGTGGTTCCGGTTTTCTCTCGCTCAATCCTATGGTTGAAATTTGCCACGTTACCGAAAATATCTTTGATGTGCTACGAAAAGGTGAGCGGGTAGCCGATGCAGAATTAATGGATAATATTCTGACAGCACTTGATGTTTTGAATGATATGTTTGAAATAGTAAAAGGTGGTGCTTATCCTGAGTCAGCTGATCCTGAATTTATTGAGTTGTTAGGCACCTATACAAAACCTGTTGGTGATTCCCCTGATGATGAAGAAGATGTTGAAGAAGAAGTAGTAGAGGATGAGATTGAAGAAAATGTTGCTGATAATCAATCATCTGAAACAATTGGTGATGATGAAATCACAGATGATGAATTTGATGCGCTTTTAGATGAATTACATGGGCAGGGAAAATTTTCAGTTGATAAATTGCCGGAAGAAAAATCGGCGTCTGCCAGTAAAAAAGATAAGGCTGAGCCCAGTGCATCAGATGAAATAACAGATGACGAATTTGATGCACTGCTGGATGAATTACATGGCAAGGGCAAATTTTCTGTAGAGGCTGGTAATGACAAAGCAGAAGAAAAAACTAAAAGTAAAAAGAAAAAAGCATCAAAAAAAGTGGAAGCCCCTGCCTCAACTGATGATGAAATTACAGATGATGAATTTGATGCCTTACTGGATGAACTGCACGGCGCAGGTAAAGGTCCGACAAAAAGCAGTGAAAAACCGGTAGAAGCAAAAGAAAGTGGAAAGCCTGCTAATAAATCTGATAGCGATAAAAAGGATGAG
>JAOUOC010000034.1 GCA_029880585.1 Gammaproteobacteria bacterium | reverse complement strand
TTTAGAGTTTAGAGTTTAGAGTTTAGAGTTTAGAGTTTAGAGTTTAGAGTTTAGAGTTTAGAGTTTAGGAGAACTTGGAAAAAAAATGGCAGGGGTGGCTGGATTCGAACCAACGCATGACGGGATCAAAACCCGTTGCCTTACCGCTTGGCGACACCCCTGTGGTGTGAGCAGTGTTCACTGCAAATTTGTTAACTGTAATTTTAGCTTGTCAGTTTGTTTTGTATAGGTGAATTTTCCAATCCTCTAGCTACAAAACTTTGCCATGGGCATTGAGCCGCTATTTTACGTATTTCTCGTTCATTGTCAAAGACTGCAAAAACACAAGCACCAGTTCCGGTGAGTCTGGCATTTGATTGATGTTTTTTTAACCAATCCAATGCTTGATTGACCTCGTCATATTCAGATACGACGACTGTCTCCAGACTGTTGACACCTTGAAAAGGCAGCCCCAATGTGTCGAGGTCGCGTATTGTGATGGCTTTATTATTTCTTGTCAACAGTGGATGTGAAAAAATTTTACCTGTTGATATATGACAATCGGGTTTGATGATTAAAAACCAGGCAGAAGGCAGCGAAAACGGTGTTAATTTCTCTCCAACACCTTCTACAAAGGCAGTTTTGCCAAAAATAAAAAATGGGACATCGGCACCCAATGTCACACCCATTTTTATTAATTCTTCTGAATCAAGATTCAATTGCCACAGCTGATTAATTGCCATCAAAGTCGTTGCACAATTTGAGCTGCCACCACCCAAACCTGCTCCCATCGGGATTTTTTTATTAAGTTCGATATTTAAGCCAAAATAGGGTGCGTTATTTGTTTCGGCATAGTGAGTCAGAAGTTCACAAGCCTTAATAATTAAATTGTCGTGATTATTCAGTTCAGCAAGATTACAACTAAAACGGATTTCTTTATTCTTTCCGGGTGTTATTCGAATTTCGTCAAACAGATCTACCATTTGAAAAACACTTTGCAGCAGGTGATAACCATCATCTCTTTGGCCAATAATTTGAAGATACAGATTAAGTTTGGCCGGACTGAGCCATGTTGAAGTCTTTTGCTTGATATTAAACTTACCCATTTGATTCAGAGATTATGGTGTTTGCCGGAGTTGCCAGTTTCTAATAACAATTTTCAATGACAGATTGGGATGTTTTGCCTTGATCATTTTAGGCATGGAATAGCCTGAAAAGAGTTGATATCGACTGATATCGACCTGCCAATCGCGAAAAATAATCTGTTTAATTTTGCCTTTTTCATCACGGGAAATCTGCTCGCCTGAAATTTCTGACGGGATCCCCTTGATCCAAAAACTTAAGGCATGAAGCGGAAAATCCCAGCCCATTGCCTGATAAATCAGTTGTTCAGCATCTTGATGATAGGCAATTTGGTCATCGGGCAGTGTCAAGGTTGCCATACCATCTTTTTGTGTCAGTTGAGCGTAGGTAGCACCCAGTAAACCATAAATATGAAAATCAAAATTTTCTTCACGTTTATCCCATTCCAGCGTAACTGTCGCATTTTCTTCTGGCGTATTGATGGCCATTTTTGCGGTTACCTGCCAATTCTGTATGTCCTTAAGTTCAGGTGAATTGGCATCCTGCCGATTGATTAATTTAACCGACTGGCAACCGGATATCAGAAATAATAATGAAATAATCGATAAATTGAGAATTTTATGGCTCAAGTTCAAGTTTAAATCGCTCCAATGTTTCTTTTAGTATTCTGTTATTCTGATCTATTTTAAGTCCTGAACGCCACACAGATTTTGCATTTTCATAGTCTTTTTTAATCCATAGCACTTCACCCAGATGTGCGGCAACTTCTGCAGCGGGATAAAGTTTAAAGGCACGTTTAAGATATTCTTCAGCCGCATCCAATTGCCCCAAACGATAAGCGAGCCAGCCTTTGCTATCTATAATTGCGGCATTATTCGGGTAATGCTGATAGGCACTATCAATAAGAGATTGAGCATATTCCAGCTCAAGATTACGATCCGCAAGCGTATAGCCCAATGCATTTTTAATATTAATATCATCAGGATGATCTTTAAGCAGGGCTTTAAATTCCTTGATCATTAAGGAATATTGTCCGAGATTTTCCCGATACAGTGTACGTGTATACTTTAATTCTTTTTGATTATCAGTTTGCTTGATTGCGTCATCAAGCCACTTTATGGCTTCCCGGTAATAACCCTTTTTATTGAGTAATTCTGCACCCAAAAGATTGAAGCGGTTTAATTTGTCATCAGACACAATACCATCTTGCGCTTCCCTCAAAACTTTTACCAGTTGCTTTGGTTTGTCATACAACTCATAAATTTCAATTTTACTCAGGATAAGTCGATAATCGGCTGGAAACTTTTTAATATAGGAATCCAGACTCTGTTTAGCTCTCGATTTTGAGAAATGCAAATTTAACAATCTGACTTCTTCCAATGCTAATTCAATTTTATCTTCATTACTAATGGCATACTCAGCTGTTAGAAGATCCAAAGCTGCCTGATATTGCTTTTTCTGGCTTATTAATCTGGCTTGCTTGATTCTGGCATTAGCCAGATATTCACCCTGACTCACTTTTTGATAACAATTTTCAGCAATGTCCACTTGTTTGGTTTGAAATGCAGATTCTCCACAATAAAAGTAGGCAAGATCAGTTTTGAAATTTCTTTGATACATTAAGGTAAAGTATTTCAAACTATTTTCATATTGATGCAAATGAAAGTTTCCAGCAGCTACAAAAAGCAATGCAGTATTATCATCAGGGTATTTTTTTATCCAGGGAGTAAAAACCCTTAACAGATTTTGATAATCCTGAGTGTCATATAAAAATTGCCCTAAAAGATGTGCGATTGGTTTTGAATCCGGATAATTTCTGTGTTTGCTGAGCAGAAAATTTCTTGCTTTTTGGTCTTCTTCAAAGTTGTATAGCAACTGACTTTTCAGCTGAATGGCTTCGTAAAAATCTGGCGCAGTGCTTAGTACCTTTTCAATATTGTCGTAGGCTAATCTTAGTGGCTTTTCAGCTTTGCCTTTTCCTTCAGTCAGGTTCATGATGAATTTTGCCTGAGCTATTGCAACCGACAGTTTATGATTTGAAGTTTCTAACAGCTGTTTCAGAATGTAATAAACCATGTTTGGCTGAAATTCGAAAAGCTCATTGACAAGGAGCTGATATTTGTCGCTGTGAGTTTTTTGAACTTTTAATAATCTGTTGATGGTGCCTATGGCCTCATCTGCCTGATTAGTTGTAAGCTGAGATTTTAAAAGTACTTTCAGTGCTTCACTATTATTGGGTTTGGCTTTTAGCCAAATATTTGCTGCTTGTTCCAGTCCCAATGGATCGCTTGCATATTCCGCCTGCTCTATCGCCTTGCTGATCAGGGAAATGTTTTGAGAGAGATCTGCAGCATGTAGATAATAACTCATGGCAGTGAGGTGATCTTTTTGATCTGCTGCCAGATCTGCTGCAATAATAGTCTCATACAATTCAGCCTTTTGTTTGTCATCCAGTCTGTTTAATCGCTTTAATTCATATTGATTATATTGAGTGGAAAATTTTTGTGGCTGACTGGCGCAAGCCATTAAAGTCAGTATCAGGCTGGTGAATATCGTCCATTTATATAGTGATTGTTTTCTCATTGTATCTATCATTAAAAAGTTTAAAATAGTTCTTTAATTCAAAAAGTATGCGCTTTGTTCTTTGCCTCTGTTATAATTTTACAAAGTTCTGGTTTTAATGAACCTATGTTTCGTATTTTTCCGGAACATTTTATAAAATATGTGAACGTATAGGTATATGTTAGTGAACCTTAAAGCAAGGGAACATATTACCTATGCATTCTGGTGATAACAATCACTATTTGGTGTTTACACGTTAAAAAATTATTTATTTTTAGGGAATTTCCGGTTTTTAACTTTTTATGACTATGCCTGTTTCTATATTTGGAATAAATCACAAAACCGCTCCGGTTGATATCCGGGAGAAAGTTGCTTTTTCTCCTGATAAATTGTCGGACAGTTTACAACAGCTTAAGCAGGACTTGTTGCTTGACGAAGTGGCAATCATTTCTACCTGTAACAGAATGGAAATCATTTATCGTAATCCACAGGATGAAACAAAACCGTCAAATCAGGAAGATCCGTCATCTCAAATAGCCAGTTGGCTGGCTGAATATCATCAAATTGAAAAAAGTCATGTCATTGAACATGCATATCATCATTCAGGTGAACTGGCAATTAATCATATTATGAGTGTGGCCTGTGGTCTTGATTCAATGGTTCTGGGAGAGCCCCAGATTTTAGGTCAGGTAAAAGATGCTTATGGTTATGCCAATCATGCGGGAACTATGGGGGTTTATTTAAATCGCTTGTTCCAGCAAACTTTCTCATTAGCAAAGCAGGTGAGAACCGAAACCAAAATTGGAGAAAGTGCTGTTTCTGTTGCTTATGCAGCGATTACTCTGGCGAAAAGAATTTTTGTAGATTTTTCTAAAGTGGATGCTCTTTTTATTGGTGCAGGAGAAACTATCGAATTGGCTGCGCGCCATTTAAACCGACAGGGTGTTGTGAATATGTCGGTAGCCAACAGAACCGTTGAGCGTGCCGAGAAACTGGCTGAAGAATTTAACGCTTCTGCTCATGCACTGTCTGAATTGCCTGGGTTGGTTGAAAAGGCAGATATTATTATCAGTTCAACTGCGAGCCCTGTTCCTGTTATCGGTAAAGGTTTAATGGAAAAGGCGATGAAAAGCCGCAGACATAAACCAATGTTTATGGTTGATCTTGCTGTTCCACGAGATATTGAGCCACAGGTTGCAGATCTAAATGATGTTTATCTATATACCGTTGATGATATGCAGGACGTCATTAAGGAAAATCTGAAAGAAAGAGAAAAAGCGGCAGAAGAAGCCAGAGAAATTATACGGTTACATGGAAAAAGATATTTACACTGGTTGCAGTCACTGTCAGCTGTGGAGTTGCTTAAGGATTTTAGAACACAGATTGAGTCAGTTAAAGATAGAGAGCTGACAAGGGCATTGGAAAAAATTGCAAAAGGCGAAAATAGTGAAAAGGTTTTAAAAGAGTTCGCCAATCGAATGACTCAAAAGTTTATGCATTCACCCAGTAAATCCATTAGAGAAGCTGGAGAAAATGACCAGCAGGACATCCTGAATATTTTAGCCAGAAGTTTTGGGCTTGATATCTATAAAAAGTAAACATTCAACGGCGCTGAAATAGCCACCCCGATTATTTGCGCAAAGATTAAAAGTGAAGTGAAAAAATATTTATGAAAGATTCAATTTTACATAAATTACAAGGTTTAACCGAAAGACATGAAGAACTGGGTCATCTGCTTGGCGATCCTGATGTTATCTCGGATCAGAATAAGTTCAGGGATTTGTCAAAAGAATATGCACAGCTGGAAGATGTGGTGGGCGGATTTAAAAAATATCAACAGATTTTAGCAGACCTTGAAGCTGCCGAAGAAATGCTTAACGATAGTGATCCTGAAATGCGAGAACTTGCTGAAGAGGATTATAAGCAAAGCAAAAGTCAACTTGAACCTGCGGAGCTGGAATTACAGAAATTACTCCTGCCGAAGGATCCTAATGACAGTAAAAATATTTTTCTTGAGATCCGGGCCGGAACCGGTGGTGACGAAGCCGGCATCTTTGCAGGCGATCTGTTCAGAATGTATAGTCGATTTGCCGAGAAAAATCGCTGGAAAGTTGAAGTAATGAGTGAAAACCCCAGTGAACAGGGCGGATACAAGGAAATTATCTGCAAGATAGACGGTAATGATGTGTTTTCGAAACTGAAATTTGAATCTGGCGCGCATCGGGTGCAGAGAGTGCCTGAAACCGAGTCGCAAGGTAGAATTCATACTTCAGCCTGCACTGTTGCTATCATACCGGAAGCTGATGAGTTGGATGAAATTGAAATTAATCCGTCAGACTTGCGGATCGATACATTCCGTTCATCCGGAGCAGGTGGACAGCATGTCAATAAAACAGAATCCGCCATTCGTATTACTCACTTACCCACAGGTACAGTGGTTGAGTGTCAGGATGGACGCTCGCAGCATAAAAACAAGGCTCAGGCGATGAGTGTGTTGAAATCACGTCTTTTTGCGGCTCAGCAATCTGCCCAACAGGACGAGCAGGCAGAAGAAAGAAGAAATCTGGTTGGTAGTGGTGATCGTTCGGAGCGGATCAGAACCTACAATTTCCCTCAGGGTAGAATGACCGACCATCGAATTAATCTGACACTTTACAAGCTGGACGAAATTATGCAAGGTGAGCTGGCTCAGGTTGTTGAACCTTTGGTCAGTGAGCATCAGGCTGATCAACTGGCCGGTTTGGCTGACAAGGATTAAACCGGTTTGTTGTGCCGGAAAGATAAATCGGACAGAGCGATCAGTCATGAAAAAGCATAATTCAGTTGTTATCATCGGTGGCACTCATGGCAATGAAATCACTGGCGTGCATTGGCTAAAAAATTGGCCAAAGAACCGTTCATATAACGCTTTCAATGATTTGACTATTGAAACCTTACTTTCCAATGAAGCGGCAATAAAACAAAACAAGCGCTATCTGGATCATGATTTAAACCGTTGTTTTAAACTGACAGATTTAAATGACCAAAGTGCAAATAGCCGTGAGCAACAGCTGGCCAAAGTGATCAATCAAAAATATGGGCCAAAAGGTAATCCGAAAACTGATTTTATGATCGATTTACATACCAGTACGGCAAATATGCAAACCAATCTGGTGTTGATAAAACTTGATGATTTTCATATCAAATTAGCGGCTTTTCTTAAAAAGCAAATTCCGGATTTGGTGGTGACGTCAGAGGCAAACTTGATGTCTGATCATCATTTCGTTTGTTCAATTGCCAATAAAAGTGCTGTTGTAGAAGTTGGCCCTGTACCACAGGGAGCTCTGGATGGTGAAGTCTATAGCAAGACCGATAAGGCAGTTATCAAGTGTCTGGAATTTTATCAGTCTTATCAAAAGGATGGATCACTTGATATTGCGGAAGAATTCGAAGTGATGAGTTATTATGAAAAATTGTATTTCCCTTTGGATGAAAATGGGGATATTGCTGCGACTGTTCATCCTGATCTGATAGGCAAAGCCTACCCGAAAATTTGTTCAGGTGACCCGATATTTAGAGATTTTCAGGGTAACGACATTGTTTATCAGAGAGAAGATACTCATGCTGCTTTTATTAATGAAGCGGCCTATTACGATCAAAAAATTGCATTGTGTTTATGTAATCCTATTGTCTATTCTTCAAAAACCTTAAAGCCAGTGAAATAATGTCAAACTCGGATAATAATATTTTGCCAATGTCAGTTGAGCAGGCTTTGAAACAGGGTATTGAATTATTAAAATCTGCAGCAACAGATGATTCTCTGACCGACGCTAAAACTGATGTAGAATATTTATTGTCTTTCGTTTTACAGCAAGATTTCACCTGGTTAAAAACCTGGCCTGAACATTGTCTATTGCAAGAGCAGCAAGAGAAGTTTGAAGAATTGTTACAAAGAAGGCAAAAGGGTGAGCCTATTGCTTATCTGGTTGGAAATAAAGCTTTCTGGAATCTGATTTTAAAAACAACACCTGCAACCTTGATCCCGCGAGCCGAAACAGAATCTTTGGTCGAGTTGGCACTGGATTTCCTCAAGCATAAATCAAGGGCAAAAGTACTGGATTTGGGAACCGGCACTGGCGCTATCGCATTGGCAATTGCATCAGAAAGGCCTGATGATGAAATTTTTGCCTGTGATTTTCAAGCGGATGCGGTAGCATTAGCTCAGGAAAATGCGCAGTCTAATAATTTGCAGCATGTCAAAATTTTCCAAAGCGACTGGTTTTCATCAGTTTTAGAGAGGGATTTTGATTTAATTGTTGCCAATCCTCCCTATGTTGCACCAGATGATCCCCATTTACAACGAGGTGATCTGATTTTTGAACCTGATTCTGCTTTGGTGGCTGATGATGATGGTTTTTCGGACATTAATCATATTATTGCTAATGCACAGGAATATTTGCGTAGAGGAGGCGGATTAATGCTTGAGCATGGCTACCGGCAGGCAGAAGCGATCAGAAATACCATGATTGAAAAAGGTTATCTTACCGTTAGTACCCATGGAGACATAGCAGGTCTGGATAGAATAACAATGGGGATAAAAAGCAAAGAATAAAATTTATCCCTGAGATAGTTTCTGCCTTCTTTGCATAACCAATGAACTCAAAGGATCGTGGCTGCTGCCTTTGCTTGCTCTCAATAATCTGAATTTTTGTTGGGCAATCAAATCATAGATTTCTTCTTTGCTCAGTTCAAGTGTATCGCTGTTTCTGTTATTAACAAAAATTGTCTTTTGCTTTGATTTGGAATACATGGTTACTGTCGCTTCCTGCCATTTATCAGAGTCATTTTTGTAGCCAATAATAGTGTCAGGAATGAGACTTTCATAGATTTTATTTTGCTTCTCTTCAATAACACGGGTACGCTGTTCCTCTGCCTCCTGCTCAAACTGTAGCTTGATAGCTTCCTGTTGCTTGATGGTCTGCTGCTCTTTTTCCTCTGCCATTTTTTTTGCGATAGCTTGTCGTGAAAGTTCTTCCATGACACGGCGCTCTTCTTCATTTTGAGCTTCCTTGAGTTTGACAACTTCGTACTCGGTTTCGAGAACGGTAGCTTTGGAATTTAATTCCTGCTGCATGGCATTAAATATATGGTCATATTCAATATATTGATGGGGCAGGGGCAAGCTAATATTATGTGACAAAAACTGAGTATCTTTGGTTGATACGGTAACAACTTCCTCGCCGGATACATTAACAAATACCAGCTTTTCGATAAAATCATCTTTTATTAATAACTGACAGTATATGGTCGACTCATTAACCTGAACATTATACCATTTGCCTACTTTCAGGGAATCCAGTTGGAAGTTGTCCTCTTCATCCCATGAAAAATCGAAGTCTTCATCTATCAGTAACGCGCCAGCTGAAACTGTTTCATAGGTTACACGCTGACCTTGTAATCTCTTGGTCTGTATGCTTTCTGTCTCAATGAAAAAGTCATTCACATAATCATTAATCAAGTTTGAATCCTGAAGCAAAGTGTAAATTCTTTTCATCATTGGTGTAACGTCATTCTCAAATCGTTCCTTGTAATCTTCACCTGACAATCCTGAGGTAATACTCCAGGTGAGCAAATCAAGATCTGACAAAAAACTCTTTGATTGTTGGCTTTCCACGCCATGACTAAGTAGAATTCTCAGCAGCACCTTTGTCATATGATTTTCATAAAAATCAACCAAAAATAATGGCATGCCATCAGCATGGGTTCTTTCGTGGATCAAGGTTTTTGAATCAGCTTCAGCTTTTATTTTTTTTGAAGATTGCTCAATTTGTGATTTTAGATTGTTGGTATTTTGCAGTACTTTTTTATCCAGACCAGCACAAAACTCATCCAGCTTTTGGTGCGCTTTTGCAAAAACCTGGGTTGTAATACTTTGGGTTGAAGCCAATTGAGTAGCCAAATGTAAAATAGCATTGGCAAAGGCTTTAGCAAGTTTTCCGGCTGAATTATCAAAATGATGTTCAATGGCAATGATTTTGTCGAGAAATTTTAATGCCGGATGTTCCTTATCGGAAAAAAATGAAATATCACGAATGGCCAGATGAGCAAAAGCTAATTCCGTGCCATTTAAAATTGAATAGGTAATAGACTGAAAACTGGAATGTGTTCTCAAATAGTTGAACATAATTTCAACCAGTTGCAGTGCACTTCTATGTTGATCAGAGAGTTTTTTATCAGCACAATCAGAATGGCTGAGCAACATTTTCATAATTGACAGGTCATTTGACTGATTTGAAAGTATTTCATTTGTCTGACTGCTCAGTGTTTTTATCAGGAGTTCTTCGGAAATAGTCTCAGCTGTCTGGTTAGCTGTATCGGGGGATGAAAATATTTTTTCTTCCAGATTGCGATTTTTTTCTAACAGAGCAAGAACTTGTTCAAACATGTTTTGTAAAAACCTTAAGAAACTAAAAATAAAAAAGCTAATACTATTTCAATACTTGATTAAGTATAGGGCAGGTATCGGCAAATTGAAGTAAAAACATTTTCACTCAACTATTCTTAAAGTATAAATGTTTTTTTTGCGTCCGGCTGTGAACTATAAGGCGAAAATAAACTATTTTAATATATTGATTGATGTTTTCATCACAAAAAAGAATATTTTGCCTTTAAATGGTCTTAGCAGTTGAATATAAATTTTATCTCTGCAAGAAAAATAGGTAAAATACATTTTGGCTTTAAAACCATTAGTTTAGCTTTGGTTTTTAACAGATTAAGTTAAATTTATCTTGTATTTATAAGTGAGCATTAAAAAATTATGCATTTTTTAGAGTTTGAAAGACCCATTGCCGAAATGGAAGCGCAAATCGAAGAGCTGCGTTTGGTTGGTAATGATAGTGAAATTAATATTAGCGATGAAATTGAACGTCTGAAAAAGAAAAGTACCGAAATGACCAAACAGATCTTTTCGAATCTGGATGCCTGGCAAATTGCTCAGTTGGCACGTCATCCTATGCGTCCCTATACTCAGGATTATATTAATTTAATTTTTACTGATTACAATGAACTGGCCGGTGACAGAGCCTATGCCAATGATAAAGCTATTATTGGTGGTCCTGCGCGATTAAATGGCAAACCTGTGATGGTTATAGGTCATCAAAAAGGACGTGACACTAAAGAAAAGGTTGTACGCAATTTTGGCATGCCAAGACCTGAAGGTTATCGCAAGGCTTTAAGATTGATGCAAATGGCTGAAAGATTTAAGTGGCCGATTATCACTTTCATAGACACGCCTGGTGCCTATCCAGGTGTTGGGGCAGAAGAACGTGGTCAGTCAGAGGCGATTGCCAGAAATTTGAAAGTAATGGCTCAACTTAAAGTTCCAACCATTTGTACTGTAATTGGTGAAGGTGGCTCCGGTGGCGCCTTGGCTATCGGTGTTGGTGACAGAGTGAATATGCTTCAGTACAGTACCTATTCTGTTATTTCTCCTGAAGGCTGTGCATCGATTTTGTGGAAGAGCGCGGAGAAAGCTTCTGATGCTGCGCATGCGATGGGGATCACCGCAGATCGATTAAAGGATCTAAATCTGATTAATTCAATCATTGACGAGCCACAGGGTGGTGCTCATAGAGATCATCCCGCTATGGCGGCCAGCCTAAAGCAAAGACTGGAAACTGATCTTGGCACATTACAATCATTATCTGTTGATGAAATGCTTGATCAACGTTATGAACGATTGATGTCTTTTGGTGTTCAGAAAGAGTGGGAAGCGCTACCATAGCAATATTTCCTGCTTCCAAACAGTCGGCAGATGTATTTAGGGGAAGAGATTGTGGCTGATCAAATCGTCAACAACTTCGAGAATCATCTGTTTGAAGTCCTGCAAAACTACGGCATTGGAAAGAACTTTTATATAGCCTTTAGTGGCGGTATGGATTCCAGTGTTTTGCTGGATGCAGCGCACAGATTGAGAGAGAAAGGGAAAATCAAGTCACTTTCAGCTGTCCATGTAAATCATAAACTTCAGCAAAATGCTGATCAATGGCATTCCCATTGTCAGCAGATCTGTCAGCAATATCAAATTCCTTTTTATTCAACAGTTTTAAAATGGCCAGATGGCAAGACTTCTGATTCAGAAGAAATGGCACGCAAGGGTCGTTATGATTATTTCATTCAGTTGATGAAAGTAAATGATATCTTGCTTTTTGCTCACCATCAGGATGATCAGGCCGAAACCTTGTTATTCAGATTGATTAGAGGTACCGGCATTGATGGTGCTAAAGGCATGCCCATCTACAGGTCACTTGGAAAAGGTCATTTATTGCGACCTTTTTTGCAGCTTACAAGAGACCAAATCGAAACCTATGCAAAAAAAATCAAACTACGCTGGGTTGCTGATCCTTCAAATAATGATGAGAAATTTGCGCGCAACTATTTGCGTCATCAAATTATTCCTAAATTAAAATCGAGATGGCCAAATTGTCAGAGCAATCTGGCAAGATTTACAGAGATTGCAACCCGACAATCGGTATTGTTGGATGAAATAGCTGAGCAGGATTTACAGTCGCTCAAAAGTGAAAAAATTCATTGTTGTATGGAGAGCTATCCCGCTATTGAAATTTTTAAATTGCTCGAATTAACAGAAATCAGAATGCAAAATGTTTTACATTACTGGGGCAAAAAATATGGTCTGGCAGCACCAGGTTTTGTAGAAATTGAAAACTTGATCAATCAGTTGTCGGCGGCAAAGAGACAATCAATTCAGGTTGGTTTTTCCGGTAAGTGTGTCAGAAGTTATAAGGGTATTTTGTATCTTCTTGAAAATGAAGTTATTAGTCCGTTAAGGAAATCTGAAGTTTGGTCAGATATTACCAAGCCACTTGAATTAGCCAATGGTATGCATCTCCATGCTCATCAAACGCTTGCAAAAGGTATTCGATTACCACAAAAGGATGAACAGGTTATTGTCTCTCCCAGAAAAGGTGGTGAAAGATGTTTGCCAGAATACCGTAATAAAACCACAGATCTTAAAAAGATTTATCAGGAACTGGATGTGCCACCCTGGTTAAGAGAAGTCCTTCCGGTTATTTATTACAATGATGAAATTGTAGCAGTGCCACAAGTTTTTACATCCAAACCCTTCATCAATACAAATGAGCAGAAGCAATCAAGTATATTATTTGGTTTAAGATGAATGATTGAAGAAATTTAGTATATTCTGTTTTTTTTCCATGGCATCTTTATATCCCAGATCTATAAGCTCTTTGGTATAGTTTGATTCGAACAAGATATAGCTGAGAATATTGGAGCCATCCTGATTTCCAATACCAAATCGTTTAAACAGAAATCTCACCAACCAGGGTAAACTATTAAAATGCTTGCTGGCTAATCGACTGAGATCCTTGCTGGGAGAAATGACAAAAGTTTCAATGGGTCTCAGGCCTGATTCCTTTGCTTTTTGTTCCGGTATTAAATTGATGGTTTGATTGACCCTTTTGATTCTTTCCATATCAACATTCAAACTATCAATAAATACACTATCCAGTACATGACCAGCCACTTCACCTATGGAAGGGTAGTGCGGATCGATAGTATCAATTTCATCAGGCATTTTGTTTTCCGGATCGACACCTATGATGAATATTTTGTCTGCGCCAAGATGGATGGCCGGACTTAAGGGGGCGAGAAATCGGACTGAGCCATCGCCATATAATTTATTGCCAATTTTAACCGCAGAAAAAACCAGCGGAATGGATGCTGAAGCAAGAAGATGAGCTTTGGTGATGCGAGTTTTCTCTCCAATTCTTCTATATCTTTCCCAGTTCTCGACTTTTTTTTCGCTTTGATAAAAGGAAACGGTCTGCCCTGTCGTGTAGCAGGAGGCTGTGACGCAGAGAGCCTTGAGTTGTTTACTATCAATACATTTTTGAATGTTGTCATAATGGATCACACGATCCAGTAAAGAAACAAGCGGGCTGTTGTTAAATAAACCAAGTTTGTGATTACGATAAAAATCATTGGAAAAAATTGTTCTTATCCAACGAAATGTATTTTTAACAATACCAATAAAATCACTTCGATAAATTTGGTCAACGGAAAAATTTTCCCATACCTTTTGTAAACTTCTAACCCCAACTCTTGGGGTTTTGGAATAGGAGGCCAAAACAGAGGCATTAATGGCCCCAGCAGAGGTTCCGGTAATGATAGGGAAAGGGTTTCCACATTCGCTACGGTAAACAATATCTGATACCGCCTTCATCACGCCAACCTGATAGGCTGCTCTTGCGCCACCGCCACTGAGTACCAATGCTACTGCAGGTTGCTCGGAAGAATTATAACAGGGATTGCTTTTTGCCATAGTTTTATATCAATCTGAAGTATTGGAACAATCTGATGAATGTTGTCTTGCCTTCTTTGTTTATTTTAGTTGCAAAAGGCAAGACAGTGTCTAATATTTTTATAGAAATTGTTATTTGGTGTTATTCAGTCTGGTTGAGATAAATTCAAAAGCATCATTGATATTAATATCGGTTTTATCTGAATCTGTTCGATGCTTATACTCGTAGTTTCCGTTATCAATTCCTCTATCGCTGATTACTATTCGATGTGGAATGCCAATTAATTCCATATCTGTAAACATAACGCCGGGTCTTTCTTTTCGGTCATCCAGCAGAACTTCAATACCAGCTTCAACTAATTGCTGATACAGCTGGTTGGCATGTTGAGCCACCTGTTCGCTTTTTTGCATATTCATTGGCACGATAACCACATGAAAAGGCGCTATGGCATCTGGCCAAATAATGCCTTGCTCATCATAATTCTGTTCAATAGCGGCAGCAACAATTCGAGAGACGCCTACGCCATAACAACCCATTGTAAGGTTAATGGCTTTGCCATTTTCATCCAGTACGCTTGCTTTCATGGCATCGCTGTATTTTCTGCCAAGCTGGAATATATGACCTACCTCTATACCTCGTTTGATAACCAGATGTCCTTTGCCATCAGGACTGGCATCTCCTTCTTCTACATTTCTGCAATCAAAAGTTTCTATGTTTCCAACATCACGCGACCAGTTAACGCCGGTCAGGTGGAAGCCATCTTCATTAGCACCACAACAAAAGCTGTCCAGTGCAGCTGCATCATTGTCTACCAGCAATGGAATTTTTAAATCAACAGGACCGATAGAACCAAAGTCGCAACCCACAGCGGATCTGACTTCTTCTTCATCGGCAGGTGTAAGAGGGAAAAATACTTTAGGATGTTTTTCTACCTTCAGTTCGTTTAATTGATGATCACCGCGTAAACAAATGGCAATTAATGGTTGAGTTTCATCTATCGCTTTTACAATCAGTGTTTTAATTGTTTGTGTTTTATCAAGACCAAGTTGCTCAGATACTTGCGCAATGGTTTTACTGTTGGGAGTCGATACTTTTTCTAGTGATGCTGAGGGCTCACCAATATATTTTGGGGCTATTTGAGTTTCTGCTTTTTCCACATTTGCAGCATATTCACTCTCGGTACTGAACGCAATGGCGTCCTCTCCTGATTCAGCCAATACATGAAACTCATGGGATGCACTGCCACCAATAGCACCGGTATCAGCTATTACGGCTCTAAATTCAAGTCCCAATCTGGTGAAAATATTGCTATATGCACGATACATATCATCGTAGGTTGCCTGCAATGAATCTTCTGATGTATGGAAAGAATAAGCGTCTTTCATCAAAAACTCTCGAGCTCGCATTACGCCAAATCTGGGTCTGACTTCATCACGAAATTTGGTTTGAATTTGATAGTAAACCGCTGGGCATTGTTTGTAGCTTTTTAATTCATCTCTGATCAGAGAGGTAATCACTTCTTCGTGTGTTGGTCCCAGACAAAAGTCACGTTGATGTCTGTCTTTTAGTCTTAATAATTCAGGGCCAAAATCTTGCCAACGACCTGATTCTATCCATAGATCAGCGGATTGAACCATAGGCATCAATAACTCACTTGCACCTATAGCGTTCATTTCTTCCCGAACAATATTTTCTATCTTGCGTAATACCCGCAACCCTGTCGGCAGCCAGGTATATAATCCTGATGCCTGTTTTCTGATAAGTCCTGCCCTGAGCATCAGTTTGTGACTGATCAATTCCGCATCGTTGGGTTCTTCTCTTAAGGTAGCTAACAAATATTGACTGGTTTTCATTCAATTGCTCTTGTTCAATTTATGTTGTCGACAAATTAATTTTGACATATTTTACCAGTCAAAATGACTAACTTATATTGGTAATCCTGATTTTATGGCAATAAAATGAAAAAAAGTGGATAACAAGGCTTTAATTTTTGTAAAAAGCTATTATATTGAGCCCTTTCTATCAATATTTTTGTTTTCTTGATATTTTGGAATGATTCGAATATGCCTATTTATGAATATAAATGTAAATCCTGTGATGAGCGTCTGGAGAAATTACAGAAAATTAGTGATGAACCTTTGGTGGATTGTCCCAGTTGTGGTAAACCTGATTTAAGTAAATTGGTGTCGGCATCAGGGTTCCGCTTAACCGGTACAGGCTGGTATGAAACCGATTTTAAAAATAAAGCCGCAAAATCCAAATCATCTGATTCTGGCTTGGGAA
>JAOUOC010000185.1 GCA_029880585.1 Gammaproteobacteria bacterium | reverse complement strand
AATTATGTCTTAATGGCAGATAAGCTGCCTTACCATTTTCTATGGCAAAAGATAATCCCACTAAATCAGCTTCAATAATGTTCAAACTGGTAGTTTCTGTATCAATAGCAAACAGTTTGCAGGCCTTTAATTGGTCAATCCATCTGTCCAAATCAGCTTCTGTTAATATGGTTTCATATTTGGTTTTGTCAATTTGTATTGTTTGGGTTTGAGGATCAGAGGTATTTGATTCTTGTTGCGTACCATGGTTTGTTGTTTCTGTTGCCTCTCCAGTTGGTAAAGGTGATTTGCCAGTTTCCAATTCTTTTAACCAGGAACGAAATTCAAACTGTCGAAACAATTGTTCAAGTTTATTTTGATCGGGTTGTACCAATTCGATTTGGTCTAATGTAAAAGGCAATTCAACATCAAGTTTAATCGTGGCCAATTTATAAGACAGTCTCGCGTCAGATTCAAATTCTGCCATTTTTTCTGCCAGCTTTTTAGCTCCGCGAATTGGTAGATCAACAATCTTGTCCAGATTTTGATAAACCTGATCAAGATTACCAATACCTTGTAATAGACCAAGCGCTGTCTTTTCCCCGACGCCCGCAACACCAGGAATATTATCTGATTTGTCTCCCATGAGAGCGAGAAAATCGATAATCATTTCAGGCGGCACACCAAATTTATCAACCACACCTAGCGGATCCAGATATTGACCTGACATGGTGTTTATTAAATGAATGTGCTGATTAACCAGTTGTGCCATATCTTTATCGCCAGTAGAAATGACTGTGTCAACACCAGACTCGGTAGCAGCTTTAGCCAAAGTACCGATAACATCATCAGCTTCAACACCTTCAATGGAAATTAGAGGAAAGCCCATCGCTTTAATAATTTGGTGCAGCGGTTCAATTTGACTGCGTAGATCATCAGGCATAGGTGGGCGGTTTGCCTTGTAATCAGGATAGATGTCATTTCGAAAGGTTTTTCCTTTGGCATCAAAAATTACAATCATTTTTTCCGGTTGATATTGTCGGTACAGACTCTTTAGCATGTTTATCACACCATAGATCGCCCCCGTTGGTTGGCCGGATGATGTGGTAAAGTTAATGGTGTGATATGCTCTAAAGAGATAAGATGAGCCATCTACCAGAATTAGTGGTGATTTGGTATCAGATTGATGATTGTTGCTCTGCATTGCTTCCTGTCTTATGACGAATTATTTTGAACTTACCCGGTGCCGGAGATTTACAATAGACTCCAAGCAGTTTATCTTATAACCTTTGTCAGGTTGTGCGGTTTCTATTCTAACTGATGCGAAAGAGACATGATACTATCTGAAAGATTAAACCCTGATTTTTTGTTTCTTATAGTTAGTCACTAAAGCTAAAGTTTTTATTTAAAATAGTATGCTAACTTATTAAATTTTAAAGAGTATTTTGTCATTACAAGCCTGTGGATAAAATGGTGAATAAAATTAAATCTAATTGATTGATTTTTAGTTTTCCGATAGTCAACTTCAACGAAGCAAGGAAAGTAAGTGTAAGAATATCAATTGGTTATAGCTGATATATCAAAAAATGCTTTAAAATTGACGTGCTGTTGATAACTTTTTTATAGTGTGAATAACAATCAAAACTGAGGCTGTTCAAAAATAAATCAATATGAAAGAAAAATTATTAAAATTAGCACAAATAACAAGCGTGACAGGCGTTTTAATTGGTCGGTTAGTGAGCTGGCTTACGTTAGGCATGGTCGTGGTTGTTTCTGTTAATGTACTTTCCAGCTGGTTGTTTAGTGTAAGCTCCATTTTGGCATCAGAAGCGGTAACCTGGATGCATAGTGCCAACTTTCTTTTAGCCGCTGCATATACACTCAATAGAAATGATCATGTTCGCGTTGATGTGTTTTATAGCAAGATGAATGAGCGCATGAAAGCATGGGTAGATTTTCTTGGTGGCATTATTTTGCTTTTGCCTGTCAGTATTTTTATCTTTTGGGCAAGCTGGAGTTATGTCATACAAAGCTGGCGAATCGGAGAATCTTCCGCTGAGGCTGGTGGTATGCCAGCACTATTTTTACTAAAGGGTTTGTTATTGGTGATGCCAGTTTTATTGGTATTGGAAGGATTGGGGCAAATAATAAAAAATCTTGCGTTCATTATTCAAAATGAAGAAAGTATGAAGGAGAAAAGATAATGGAGTGGTTGGCTATTGTCATGTTCTTCTTTGTTTGTCTGGTTTTATTGTCAGGGTATCCGGTTGCATTTGCGCTTTCAGGTACAGCATTAATTTTTGCTTTTATTGGTGTGGCATTAGGAGAAATTCATCCCGCCATATTAAAAACAGCTTTCAGTCGTCTTTATGGGACAATGGAAAATACCACATTAATTGCTGTGCCATTGTTTGTGTTTATGGGCTTGATGTTGGAAAAAGCCAAGATTGCCGAAAAACTGCTAACGGGGATGACGGGTCTGTTTGCCGGTGTGTCGGGAGGTCTTGCGATCTCGGTTGTTTTGGTAGGAGTATTATTAGCTGCAAGTACGGGCATCGTTGGCGCAACTGTAGTCACTATGGGATTGCTGGCATTGCCTGTAATGCTCAAAAACAATTATTCTCAGCAATTATCAACGGGCGTTATATGTGCGTCAGGAACTTTGGGGCAAATTGTACCGCCATCTATTGTTCTGGTATTGCTGGGTGATGTGATAGCCAGCGCAAATCGAGATGTAGGTATTGGTGCAAAGCCCGTTTCAGTTGGTGATTTATTTGCTGGTGCTATGTTGCCAGCTTTGGTTTTGGTGGTTTTGTATCTGATCTATATTCTAACTTATGCTCGTCTGAGACCTGAAAAAGCACCATCAATTTCTAAAGAAACCATCAAGGAAGATTTTCAGTGGCAATCTCTGGTGTATCCGCTGATCCTTATTTTTTTAGTGTTGGGTTCTATTCTAAAGGGCGTAGCGACACCAACAGAGGCAGCAGCCCTGGGCGCTCTTGGCGCTACGCTTTTAGCTATGTATTTGGGAGAGTTCAGTAAGGATCGCTTGAAAGAAGTAGTACACGGTACAACCAGAACATCCAGTATGGTGTTTATGATTTTAATTGGCGCTTCAATTTTCTCTCTGGTATTTAGAGCATTCGGTGGCGATGATTTAATTCATGCGGCGTTAGTCGATCTGCCTGGTGGTTTAATGGGTGCAATGATCATTGTGATGCTGGCGATGTTTGTGCTGGGATTTATTCTGGATTTTATTGAAATTATCTTTGTAATTGTTCCCATTACAGCGCCGGCTCTTTTGGCTATGGGAGCTGATCCTGTTTGGCTAGGAATTATGATAGCCATTAATTTACAAACGTCTTTTTTAACGCCGCCCTTTGGTTTTGCTTTGTTTTATTTGCGAGGCGTAACGTCGGATACTATTAAAACCAGTCAGATATACAAAGGTGTTTTGCCCTTTATTCTGATCCAGTTATTTGTATTGGTGATCATTTCGATTTGGCCAGATTTGGTGATCTGGTTGCCAGAAATTATCTATGGTTAGTCAGAGTATTAGAATTGTATATCAGGCATCGACAGTTTCTTCGGTATTGATGCCAAGAGCCTGTTCGATAATCTCCATTCCAATCGCGCCAGATTTATCCGGGAAAAATTGTAATCCGGTAAATGAGTCTTTCTGGATTGCCGCGCTAAATCTGTCTCCATAGCGAGTAGTCGCAATGGAATAATCTGATTTTGGTAAAGCGTAAAGATGTGTGAAATAAACGGCAACATCATTCCAAAACTGGCTATTAATTTGAGTCCAGCCAGATAGTGGTATTTTGGAAAAATTACCCGCCAAAACCTTGCCATTCAACCACCCAAGACCAGAAATACCTGGGGCTTCTTCGCTAGACTGGTAAAAAATATGAAGACCAATACCTATTGCTAAAATTGCCTTTCCATGCTGTTTACAAAATTCAAGATAACTATCCCATCTGTTTTGTTTGATCAGCTTTATAGTTTTACTGTAGCGACTTCGAGCATAGATAATAACACCAGCGGCATCATCCAGAATTTCAGCTGAAGTTTCTTCTGGTGAAGAGAGTACTACCGGAATATAGCCCAGCCCGGCAACAGCAGCCTTAAGGCTGAACAGATTACCGTCACCTGTGTCTATGATCACAATATATTTATTCACAAAAAATCTCTAAAAAAACCAAAATAACTATATCTATATATGAGATATTGAAAGCAATATTAAATGAATTCTAATTTTGATTATTTGAACTATTACCCGAAATTGAATGTTTATTGAACAATATATAAAAATAAAAAAGCAATTTTATACCTGAATTGAATATGTACATATTTGTATTTTTTATTAAAGACATTTGATCCTTGAAATAATAATGTTATCATGTGGTCTGACTTCCAGCTTGCAATAAAAGCAGCGAAGTAAAACTCAGACAGTGTAAGCACATTAAAATGAAAATCATCTGAGTAATAAAGGAATCAAGGATTGGCGATGAAAAAAATACAAATGCCCAATTTTGAACAGGCGAATGTTTTGGTAGTTGGTGATGTCATGCTTGATCGTTATTGGCATGGCGGTAATGCTAAAATTTCTAAAGAAGCCCCTGTTCAGGTGTTAAATGTCGAGCAAATTGATGATAAACCGGGTGGTGCTGGTAACGTTGCCCTCAATATTTCCAGTTTAGGAAGTAAAGTTGATCTTGTGAGTAATACGGGTGATGATGATTCAGCCAATATCTTGCACACTCGCCTAACAGCAGCAAAAGTTAATTGCCATTTCAAACGTGTAGACGGAATCAAAACAACCACCAAACTCAGGGTTTTAAGTCAAAAACAACAATTGATGCGGCTTGATTTTGAAGAACATTTACATCGTAGAGGTATTGATGATTTATCTACGAGACTAAAAGAGAATATTGCTCGTTCTGGCGCTGTAGTTTTTTCTGATTATGCCAAAGGTTTGCTAGAAGATGTTCAAACTCTCATTCAGGTTGCCAAAGAATACAAAATTCCGATATTAGTTGATCCAAAAGGCAGTGATTTCTCCCGTTATCGCGGTGCAACGTTGGTGACTCCAAACCTTAAGGAATTTGAAGAGGTTGTCGGGCCTTGTATTGATGAACATCAGCTTGTCGAAAAAGGAAAAAAGGCAATCAGGGAATA
>JAOUOC010000186.1 GCA_029880585.1 Gammaproteobacteria bacterium | reverse complement strand
TACTTCCGATTGAATCCCCTGTTTATGACAGCATATTCAGTTTTCTGTTGCCAACAGCCATACCCTTATTGTTATTTAGAGCTGATATAAGAAAAATTATCAATGAAGCAGGGCATACACTTATTGCTTTTGTTCTTGGGGTAATAGGTGTGCTACTGGGTGTGTTGACTGCGCATTTTCTCATTCCGGTTGGAGAATTTGCAGCCGAGACTGCAGGACTATATACCGCTACATACACTGGAGGTAGTGCAAATTTTGCTGCGGTGACGGTAGCAACAGAATTTCAAAAAGGTACTGAACTAACAGCTTTGATTGCTGCCGATATTATTGCCACCAATATTCAGTTGATTGTGCTTATTGCCTTGCCTGGTATTCTGATCATCAAACAATATTTTCCCGCAGAATTTAATCAAGCGGAAAAAGTAGAAAAGAAGGTGGATAAAAACCTGCCATATATTGTCAAATCGTTAAATTTAACCGGACTTGCTTTGTCTCTTACACTGGCCATATTTTTGGTCGTACTGGGGAAGTGGATGGCTATGTTATCAGGTTCTGATGCTATGGCAATTCTGTTTACCACTGCTTTTGCGTTAATTATCGCCAATTTGATGCCAGGTGTGGTGAAGCTGTTATCTGGAGATTACGAACTTGGCCTGTTTTTGGTCTTTTTGTTTTTAGCTGCAGTCGCTTCAACCGCAGATGCGTGGACTCTGTTGGAAACCGGACCAATATTTTTCTACTACGCTATGTTGTTGTTATTTGTGCATACTGTCTTTGTGCTGGTAGCAGGAAAAATTTTG
Source organism: Gammaproteobacteria bacterium (assembly GCA_029880585.1). Classification (GTDB taxonomy): domain Bacteria; phylum Pseudomonadota; class Gammaproteobacteria; order Enterobacterales; family Kangiellaceae; genus Aliikangiella. The sequence continues at coordinate 4,363 of JAOUOC010000186.1, read as the reverse complement.
AAAATAAAATTGTCGGATTTGATTATTGGTTCAACTGCATGTATTGGTGGCACAACAACAGCCAGTGCAGTTGCATCGGCAAAAGGATGGAATCATTTAATTGCCCCGGGTATTTTAATTGGTACGCTAGGTAATGCCATCGGCACCTTTTTAGGCGTTTGGGTCTGGAGTTTGTTGAGCTAGTTTTTATTGGGTACCATAAAGAAAGGCAGTTGATTCAATTTCGCCTTTAACATGTTCATCAAGGGCAATTTGATATCGCATCTCTTCTCTTCGCAAGACTGTAAGATAGGCACCATGAAACACAAAACCAACTGATGTTAAAGCAATAAGCCACAGTATCATGGCTAGTTTGATATACTGATAATCGGTGGCATGATTGTATTCGTCACTGTGGTAAAAAGCTTGCAAGGCTACAAGTTCCTGTTGAGTAAACAACCAATTGGCATCAAATAGCCAGGTAAGAGGTTTTAAATTATCTTTCAGCTCCTCTGATTTTTTAACAATTGTCCCACTTTCAATTAAATGGTGTAAACGTGATGGTCCCTTGTCAAAGACATCTGTAAATTGATAGGGATAATCGGTATAGGTTGTTGGTTTGCCACTGTATAAGTTATCAGTCAGGTTGAAAGGATAAATATAGGAAGCCAAATAAAAAATAGAAGCCAAGGCAATCAATACATAATGTTTGGGAGGAGCAGGGAAACGCAAACTTTTGGTTTTAATAGCGGACAACATCATATCAAACAGATTGATAATTGGTAATGCTCGGAATATCGCTTTTATGTAACCCACCAGAAATGAAAAGTGATAATTCAATAGCCTGAAAAATTTTGATTTAGGGATGTTGAATTTATTGTATGCCTCTGACCAGACTTTTCCCTTGCTTTTATTGATGACTCGTAAAATCAGATCAGTTTCCTTGCTGCAAATCAGGGAAATTCGGTCATCTGTGTAAAATTTTACATAGGGGTTTTTTACTGAGCAGGTTTGTTCAACGCCTTCAGTATCTTCCATACTGAATTTCAATCGATGAAATATACCTTCACGGGGAAAGTGTTTTTGCCAATGAGCATAGGTTTTTTTGTTAAACAGGTTTTTTAGATTCAGAGAACCTTTTAACTTATAGCTAACTCTAGGATTAAGAATCACACCTTCGTATGTATAAATTTTTTCTTTTATGTCCATTGAAACCAGATCCAAAAGAGATTTGTACAAAAGGATAGCGCCAAACCTCAATCTTTAAAAATACAATGTTCACAGTTTTCAATAAAATAGTTTATTTGTGCAAAAAGAAAGATGAATAAGAAAAAAAGCCGTTAGCAGATTACTTGTTCAATGTGAAAAATCCCGATAAACTCGGTTATCTTTCGATTGGATCTGGAGCTAATTCATGCAGCATCGTTATATTTATCTATTATTGATATTGTTGGCCTCAACTGTCATACAAGCAAAAAAATTAACTATCGACAGAATCTATGATTCTCCATCTCTTTCTGGTGATAGTGTGAGAGGATTGAAGTTTTCTCCAGATGGTACTCGAGTTACTTTTCTTAAAGGTAAAGCAAGCAACAGCGGTCAGCTGGATTTATGGGAATATCATATCGCAACTGGTAAAACTCAAATGTTGTTTGATTCCGAGGATTTACATTCAGGTGAAGAGGTTTTATCTGACGAAGAAAAAGCCCGTCGGGAACGAATGCGTTTAAGTGGCTCAGGAATTGTCAGCTACCAATGGTCTAGTGATGGCAAGGCCTTGCTGTTTCCTTTGGCTGGAGATGTCTATTATCATCGTCTTGGTGAAACAGGAGCAAAAAAATTAATTGAAACACCTCAATTTGAAACCGATATCAGGTTTTCACCAAAAGGGAATCATATTTCTTTTATCAGGGAACAAAATCTTTATGTTATGAATATTGCTTCTGGTAAAGAAACTCAGCTGACTAGAGATGGTGGCGGTGTTATTAAAAATGGTATGGCCGAATTTGTTGCTCAGGAAGAAATGGGCAGAATGACCGGTTACTGGTGGTCACCTGACGAAAGTAAAATAGCTTTTACTCGTGTGGATGAATCGCCTGTGGAAGAAGTGACTCGAAGTGAAATTTATGCTGATGAAATTAAAATGATCAAGCAGCGCTATCCTTTCGCTGGTAAAAATAATGTTCTGATCGCGTTAGGTGTTATTCAACTCGATAATAAAAATGTCAGCTGGATAGATTTGGGTAAGGATAAAGATATTTACTTGCCAAGAGTTCAGTGGACACAGGATAGCACCCAGCTTACTTTCCAATGGCAGAGTCGGGATCAAAAGCAGTTAAAGTTAAATCTTTACGATCTCAATAGTAAGAAATCCAGAACATTAATTCACGAAAAAAGTAACACCTGGATCAACTTGCATAATGATTTACGTTTTCTAGGCGATGGTAAGCAGTTTATTTGGGCATCAGAAAAAGATGGTTATAAACATTTATACCTGCACTCGCTGGCTAATCGGTCAGTTAAGCAATTGACCAGAGGCAAGTGGGTTGTTGATGATGTGGTGAATATTGACGAAGACAAGGGATTAATTTATTTCACGGGCAGGAAAGATACACCTTTGGAAAAGCATCTTTATTCAGTTAACCTGAAAAGTGCTGTGATAAAAAAAATAAGCCAAAGAAGTGGGTTTCATTTTATTAACTTTGCTGGCGATAGTAGTCGATATATTGATAACTTTTCATCTGTCGATACACCGCCTCAAATTTCAATTCATCAGGCTGATGGTAAACATGAGTTCTGGATGTCTGAAAACAAAATTGATAAAAGTCATCCGCTTAATGACTATATGAGTGACTGGATTCAGCCTTCATTTGCAACATTAAAAGCTAATGATGGCAGTTTGCTGTATTATCGTTTGTACAAACCTGCTGATTTTGATGCCAGTAAAAAATATCCTGTAATGGTTTATTTGTATGGTGGTCCTCATGCTCAGCGAGTTACCAATATGTGGGGTAATCTGTTCTTACAATATATGGCTCAACAGGGTTATGTGGTATTTACCATTGATAATCGTGGCTCAAATTATCGAGGTAAAAAGTTTGAAGATCACTTGTATCGTGCAATGGGTGGTGTGGAACTGGAAGATCAAATAACCGGTGTTAAATATTTACATTCACTGTCATGGGTTGATAAAGATAATATTGGTGTGCACGGTCATAGTTATGGTGGATATATGACTTTGATGGCCATGTTTAAAGCGGGTGATTACTTTAAGGCCGGAGTTTCAGGTGCACCTGTTACCGATTGGACATTATATGATACCCATTATACTGAACGATATATGGGGCATCCTGTAAAAGACAAGCAGGCTTATAACGATTCATCGGTATTTCCTTATGCAACTGATTTGAAGGGAAATCTTTTGATTTATCATGGTATGGCTGATGATAATGTGCTCTTTAAAAACAGTACCAAATTATACAAACTGCTTCAGGATAATAATCTACCTTTTTATGTGATGGATTATCCTGGCAAAAAGCATGGCATTAGAGGTACTCAGACGCAAAAACATAGAGCGAATTTGATTAAAAACTTTTTCGATTTACATTTAAAATAATCGAATCTGATTTTAAGTAACAAATTCAAGCATAAAAAAACCGGCATAAAGCCGGTTTTTTATTTAATCGAATAACCAATTATTCGAACAATCAATATCTGATTATACGTACATCAAGATACCAACCAAAACAGCTGTTAATACCAGACTGCTAACGATAACACCACGTACACTGGCGATAGGACCTTGCTTGCCGAAAATTGCATTGATTTCCAGTAAAAGAACAACTGCCAGAGCCGCATAGGTTGCATTGGCAGCTGTAGACATATTGCCATAGGCACCAAAGTGAGGGCCCGCTAACATACAAAAAGCCATTGGGCCAGAGAATAAAGTATTGGTTCTTGAAGCTAATAATGCTTTTGCGCCTGCTGTAGCAGCATCACCTTCAATCATACCCAAAGCAATTTTTTGATTGGGCCAGATGATTAACCAGACATTTAAAAACATAAATGTACCAAGTGTTGCTCCAACGACAATGTAACTGTTGGTTTGATGCATTTTTTCAACGCCATAAAGCAAGAAGATACCAGTAATAAAAGTAAACATCGCTCCCCAACGGAACCACCAAAGAACATTAGGTGCCAATTTGGCCTTAACATCAGTTAATGCTTCAGGCGTTGCCTGCTTAACGTAACCACCATGAATAAAGTTAAAATAATACAGCAAACCTATCCAGGTAATACCAAACAGTAAATGTCCCCAACGTGCGAGCATATTGATGATCATTTCTATATCCATTTTTCACCTCTTGAGTTATTAATTAAAATT
>JAOUOC010000184.1 GCA_029880585.1 Gammaproteobacteria bacterium | reverse complement strand
CCCTGCCATTTTTTTCCCAAGTTCTCCTAAACTCTAAACTCTAAACTCTAAACATTCTATAACCTAATAAATATCTCTCAATCAATTTTTTGTTTTACTTAGTGCTTAGCACTTATTGCCTATTGCTTAGCACCTCTATTCTCGAAACTCGAAACTCTAAACTCGAAACTATTAACTTTTACCTATTAACTATTGCTTTTAACTAATGTATTATACTCCGCCATAAACTCGTTATTTTAATCGAGAACTTTTCATTACCTGTACAACCATCTAGACAACCGGGGTTACTATGTCTGACATGATTCTTTTTGGCGGTAATGCAACGCCAGAATTAACTAAAAACATCGCGAAATATCTTAATGCTACTCTGGGAAATGCCAAGGTTGGACGTTTTAGTGATGGAGAGGTTGCTATTGAAATATTGGAAAATGTACGCGGCATGGACGTGTTCATCATTCAATCTACCTGTAATCCTACCAATGATAACCTGATGGAACTGGTTATTATGGCCGATGCCTTAAGAAGAGCCTCAGCAAAGCGAATTACCGCTGTAGTTCCCTATTTTGGATATTCTCGACAAGACAGACGAGTTAGAAGTGCACGCGTTCCTATCAGCGCCAAGGTTGTTGCAGATATGATGGCAACCGTTGGTATTGACCGAGTGCTAACTGTTGATCTTCATGCGGATCAGATCCAGGGCTTTTTTGATATTCCGGTTGATAACGTTTATGCAACGCCTGTTCTTATTGACCATATGCAAAAAAATTCCACTGGCGACGAAATTGTAGTTTCGCCTGATGTTGGTGGTGTGGTAAGAGCCAGAGCTGTTGCAAAAAGGTTAAACGACAGTGAATTGGCCATCATCGATAAACGTCGCCCTGAAGCCAACAAATCAGAAGTAATGCATATCATTGGTGATGTTAATAATCGGGATTGTTTGATCCTTGATGACATGGTTGATACTGCCGGTACACTATGTACTGCTGCAAAAGCGCTGAAAGACAGTGGTGCCAAAACCGTTTCAGCTTATGCTACTCATCCTGTTCTTTCTGGTAAGGCTATCGAAAATATCAACAATTCAGTACTGGATAAATTGGTAGTAACTGACACAATACCTTTGTCCGAAGAAGCCAAACAATGCAATCGCATTCAGGTATTGTCTTTATCGGAACTTCTGGGTGAATCAATCAGACGTGTTAATGAAGAAGAATCTATCAGCACGATGTTTCTGGATTAGTTTTTGACTAAAAAGAAACAGCCTGAAACCACCTAATTTACTTGCTATCCCCTATCAGCTCAATTATAATTCGCCGCCTCTTTAATAAGAGGCCTTAGAGCAATTTATTTGCGTATTCTACCTTGAACTGGTCGCGGTCAAGGTTAATTTTAAAATTGGAGAAAACCATGAGTGATTCATTTATTATTCATGCTGAGTCTCGAAATGATATAGGGAAAGGTGCGAGCCGCCGCCTACGTCGTCTTGAGGGGAAAATTCCAGCTGTCGTATACGGCGCAGGAAAACCAGCCCAGTCAATCAGCATTAAGCATTCTGAAATTATCAAGCAACTTGAAGAAGAAGCTTTCTATTCACACATTCTTGATCTGCAAATTGATGGCAAATCTGAAAATGTTATCTTGAAAGATATTCAACGTCATCCATTCAAGCCAAAAGTAAATCACGTTGATTTTTTACGTGTTAAGGCTTCAGAAAAACTGACAACTTCAGTACCATTGCACTTCCTGAATGAAGAAACCTGTCCTGGCGTTAAGCAAGGTGGCGTTGTAAGCCATGCTTATACCAGCGTCGAAGTTTCATGTTTACCTAAAGATTTACCTGAATATCTTGAAGTTGATCTGACCAATCTTGAAATGGATCAAGTGTTGCACTTGTCAGATATCAAGTTACCAAAAGGTGTTGAAATTGTTGAATTATCACATGGCGAAGACCACGATCAGGCTATCGTAACAATTCACAAAACTCGCGCCGCTGCCAGTTCAGGCGAAGATTCTGAAAGTTCTGAAGAATCATCAACAGATTCAGAAGAATAAGCATTTCCGGTTGAAACTTTCATCATTTTAGGCCAACATTTGTTGGCCTGATTTAATGAAATGACAAAAAATGATAAAACTAATCGTTGGGCTGGGAAACCCTGGTCCGCAATATGCCCAAACAAGACATAATGCCGGTATCTGGTACGTTGAAGCGCTAGCCAGAGATTATGCCATTGATCTGCAACTTGAAACCAAATTTTATGGCCATTCCGGTCGTGGTTTTATTGAGGGCAACGATACCCGATTACTGATCCCCAACACCTTTATGAATCTAAGCGGGAAATCCGTAGGTGCTCTGGCAACATTCTATAAAATCCTGCCCGATGAAATTCTGATTGCTCACGATGAGCTTGATATGCCACCTGGTACAGTTAAATTAAAAAATGGCGGTGGTCATGGCGGGCACAATGGTTTAAAAGATATTGTTCGCGCGTTGGCTAACAACAGTGATTTTCACCGAATAAGAATTGGCATTGGTCATCCAGGTAATAAAAATCAGGTATCAAATTATGTATTAAATAAAGCGCCTGACAACGAGCAAAGAGCCATAGAAGAAAGCATTGAAGAAACACTCAGATACACCAAAGATATTCTTGCTGGCAATTATGATCAGGTGATGCAAAATTTGCATGCTTTTAAGGCAGGATAGGAATCAGGAGCGAGGTTCGGGGAACGTGGAGCTGATAGTGAGACGAATATCGTTTAAGTGTCATCTCGACCGAAGTGGATAGATCTGTAGGGCGGGATAGCAAAGCGTTTCCCGCCTTTATATTCACCATATTATGTACTTATGGTACAAAACATGTTGGGTTACGCTTCGCTAACCCAACCTACAAACTTAGAACTTGACTATTACGGAGCAACCAAATGGGTTTTAAATGTGGCATAGTAGGTCTACCTAATGTTGGAAAATCTACACTTTTCAATGCATTAACTGATGCAGGCATTGATGCGCAAAATTATCCTTTTTGTACCATAGAGCCGAACACTGGTGTTGTTCCGGTACCTGATCCCAGACTTGATCAACTGGCTAATATTGTTAATCCTGAAAAAGTTATTCCTACCACAATGGAATTTGTTGATATTGCTGGTCTGGTAAAAGGCGCCTCTCAAGGAGAAGGTCTGGGCAATCAGTTTTTAGGTAACATTCGCTCTACCGATGCGATAGCTCACGTTGTCAGATGTTTTGAAAACAGCGATGTTATCCATGTGGAAAACAAGATTGATCCTCTGGATGATATTGATGTGATTAATACCGAACTTGCTTTGGCAGATTTGGAATCTGTCGAAAAACAAATTATGAAGCAATCCAAAATCGCGAAAAGTGGCAATAAAGAAGCTAAAGCTATGATTGAATTGCTGGAAAAGTGTAAGTCTTTGCTCGATGAAGGCAAACCTGTTCGTGCTGGAGATTGGGATAAGGATGAATGGAAAGTTGTCAGCAAAATGCAGCTCATCACTTGCAAACCGACTATGTATATCGCCAATGTCAGTGAAGACGGATTTGAAAACAATCCTTTTCTTGATCAGGTAAACGAGTTGGCTAAAAATGAAAATGCCAGCGTAGTTGCAGTCTCTGCAGCAATGGAAGCGGAACTCGCTGGACTTGAAGCTGATGAAAAAACTGAATTTTTAAATGATTTGGGATTAGACGAACCAGGTCTAAATCGTGTTATTCGAGCCGGTTATGAATTACTCAACCTGCATACCTATTTTACCGCAGGCGTTAAAGAAGTCCGTGCATGGACAGTGGCAGTCGGCGCTACAGCACCGCAAGCTGCAGGTGTTATCCATACCGATTTCGAAAAAGGATTCATTCGTGCTGAAGTAACTGCCTTTGATGATTTTATCCAGTTTAACGGCGAAAATGGCGCCAAAGAAGCAGGAAAATGGCGATTGGAAGGCAAGGAATACATTGTAAAAGATGGAGATGTTGTCCATTTCAGGTTCAATGTTTAGTTGTGATCAACTGATCGAAAATTGGTTGTAGATGTTAGATAAATTGTTATTTGCAAAAACTTAAAAACAAATAGTAATTTATTCGTAAAATATCCAAAAAATTTACTTCTATGAGTTGACAAAACGGCCGCTAAACTTCAGAATACGCGGCTCTTGAATATTGTCGCAATTGTGATACAAATTTAAGTTTATACCTGTGGCAAGGTAGCTCAGTTGGTTAGAGCACATCACTCATAATGATGGGGTCGGCAGTTCAAATCTGCCCCTTGCTACCATTTCCCCCCTAAAAACAATAAGTTACGATCACAAAATAAAACACCTCAAAATATAACAAAATCATGTGTTAGTTTTGTGCCCAAAAAGTTACACAAAATTATAAATACGTAAAAAATTCTCAAAAAGTCTAAGTGCAATAAAACTCATATCAATATTATTACATAGGTTAAAAATACTGAAATTCAGTATTAGGTTATAAGTTTTAATAAATCATGTACTTATATTTTGAGATGTAAAGAAACCCCTTAGAGGTAAGGAGCGGAAGAAGGGTGTTTAGCTCTTAGGTTTCAGGCAGCGGAAGTTAATCATATTGGACCCGTAGGTGCCGTAGGTTCTAGCTTCATACTCCCCACCACAATAGTCATAGATGAACTTCTGGGCTGCTTGGCGGCGTTCGTCCTCGATGCTAGGGACTAAAGATATAGGGTACGCAACTGTCCCCCACTCTCCCTCGTCGTTGGCCGGACCGTAAGGGTCGGACCCCGCCGCTCGGGGTTCCTGAATCAGGCGAACTGTAGAGCAAGCCGCAAGGATAAGTATCAAGATTACTTTGGTGAGAAACCTTAGGGATTCGTGTAAGAAATTGAAAATTGTTTTTGCCATGTTGTTTCTCCTTCTGCAATTATAGATTATTTTTGTCGCTTCCGTATAGCTTGCGTGAAATACCAAGTCTATCCCTGATAACGGTTCTAAGCCTTGATAGCTCGGCTTCTTTTCTCTCTATGTAATGACGAGCATTCCATAGCAATCTAAGTTCCTCGTCTGCTAAACTCCTGAACCAAGCCTCTTTTGCTTCTAAGTATGCCTCCGTGAATTCTACGCTGGTTGCAATCTCCGAGATGGAGCTTTCTGAGCCAAGTACGACATCCAGGTGTCCATCGGTA
>JAOUOC010000033.1 GCA_029880585.1 Gammaproteobacteria bacterium | reverse complement strand
TGTTAGAGATACACTTTTATCAATAGTTGAAAAAAATGAGTTGATTGAAAAAAATCCGCAACCACAGGTCAGATTGCGAGGCTTTGGAGATTCCAGCCTGAATTTTGAGTTGCTATGCTGGATTTCTGAGCCTGTATTAAGAGGCCGAGCCAGCGATCAAGTTTATGAAGCAATTTATAATATTTTTAAGGAGAAAGATATAAAGATCCCATACCCTGTTATGGATGTTAAGCTGAAAAAAGCTGAATAAGCTTAAAACTTTGTCTATATTTAAATAAAAGTTTAATAATGAGTGGTATTATTGATAATATTACTTGTTATTGTTGCGGGCTTTCGTTAGAATTCCGTCCACGTTGATGCGGGGTGGAGCAGCCTGGTAGCTCGTCGGGCTCATAACCCGAAGGTCGTTGGTTCAAATCCAGCCCCCGCTACCAAATTTAAGATATTTTAAGCCCCATGGTAGGGGCTTTTTAGTAAATACCTGTATACAGGTTTTTGCGTGAAGGCTTAACTGGGTGTAGAATATTAAGTCGGTTTTAATTGATTGTTTTAATTGAAGGCCAGATGGTCGGACAATCAAATAAGGTGCATTCATCAATGGAAGTCGATTTCTATTGGTCATTGAATGTTTAAAGCAGTTTATACATGAATGGGCCTTATGAGCCCATTTTTTGTTTGTAAAATATAGTGCTAACATTGACTTAAAAATGGTAAAGCAAGAATGTCCAAAGTTAATGAGTTAACCGAGTTGTTAAGACCAGCAGCGGAAGCGCTAGGTTATGAGTTGTTAGGTATTGAATATCTGGGACAAGGTAAACATTCGGTATTAAGACTTTATATAGACCATGAAAACGGCATTACAGTAGAAGATTGTGCTAAAGTAAGTCATCAGGCAAGTGGAATACTAGAGGTTGAAGACCCGATAAAAAGTCAGTTTCACCTTGAGGTGTCTTCACCTGGTAGTGATAGACCGTTATTTAGTATTGAGCATTTTGAGCAGTATGTTGGGCGTGAAGTAAATTTAAGATGTCACATTGGAATTGGTGGCAGAAGAAAATTTAAAGGTGATTTGATAGCTGTATCTGACGGTGTTTTGACTGTTGTTGTCGATGGACAGGATTATCAAATTGACTTTACAGACGTTGATAAGGCCAATCTGGTTGCAAAGTTTGACTAGACGAGCAAAAGATTTTTTTATTGAAGGAAATTAGAGTTAATATTCGGTTTTTGAGGCTGAAGGTGTTATGAATAATAAAGAGATTTTATTAGTGGTTGATGCAGTTTCCAATGAAAAGGAAATTGAACGAGACGTAATTTTCAAGGCTATTGAAGCTGCGATTGCAACTGCAACAAAGAAGAAAAAGGGTGTTGATATTGATGTCAGAGTTGATATTGACCGCACAACTGGTGATTATGATACTTACAGAAGATGGCAGGTTATAGAACCAGAAAATGGCATACTTGAAAACCCGTTATCAGAAATAACACTGGATGCAGCAAGATTGTCCGAACCGGAAATTAATCCCGGTGATTATGTTGAAGAGCAAATTGATTCGATCGATTTTGGCAGAATTGCTGCTCAAACAGCCAAGCAGGTAATCGTTCAAAAAGTTAGAGAAGCTGAAAGGGCAAAAGTTTTGGAAGCTTTTGAATCCCGTGTTGGTGAGTTGATTACAGGTGTTGTTAAAAAGACAAATCGTGATTTGATTATTCTGGATTTGGGTAATAATGCCGAGGCTGTCATCCCGAAAGAGGAAATGATGCCCAGAGAAGCTGTTCGAGTAGGCGACAGAATCAGAGGGCTTCTATATTCAATTAATCCGGAAGCAAGAGGCCCACAACTGTTTGTTAGTAGAGCCAAGCCTGAAATGCTGATTGAATTATTCAGAATAGAAGTACCTGAAATTGCAGAAGAAGTGATAGAGCTCAAAGCAGCAGCAAGGGATCCGGGCTCAAGAGCCAAAATTGCGGTTAAAACCAATGATAAAAGAATTGACCCGGTCGGTGCATGTGTAGGTATGCGAGGCTCTAGAGTTCAGGCTGTTTCAAGCGAACTGGCAGGCGAGCGTATAGATATTGTATTATTTGATGATAATCCGGCGCAGTTTGTAATTAATGCCATGGCACCAGCAGAAGTTGCGTCAATTGTTGTTGACGAAGATAAAGGTGTAATGGATATTGCTGTTGCGGAAGATCAGTTGGCTCAGGCTATTGGCAGAAATGGTCAAAATGTACGTTTGGCAAGTCAATTAACTGGCTGGACACTTAATGTAATGACTGTTGAAGATGCAGAAGCCAAGAGTAAAGATGAAAATAAAGGTCTTATCGAGTTATTTATCAAGGAGCTTGATGTGGACGAGGAATTGGCAGAAGTATTAGCACAGGAAGGCTTTACCACTGTTGAAGAAGTTGCCTATGTGCCTAAAACTGAAATGCTTGAGATTGAAGGTTTCGATGATGAACTGATTGATGCGTTGAAGGAAAGAGCAAAAGATGCATTGTTGACAAAGGCAATAGCTTCTGAAGAAAAACTGGAAGGTACAGAACCTGCAGATGATTTGTTGAATATGGAAGGTATGGAAAGGCATTTAGCTTTCGTGCTTGCCAGTAGAGGTATTATTACGATGGAAGATTTGGCTGAGCAATCAGTTGATGAACTGTCGGATATTGAAGATTTGACGGAAGAAAGAGCAGCAAAATTGATTATGACTGCTCGTGAGCCATGGTTTAAAGAATAACCAAAAAGTAATTTTTGGGAGAAGATATGTCTGAAGTGACAGTAGAAAAATTAGCCAAGATTGTTGGTGCACCTGTTGACAAGATCATTGAACAGATGAAAGAGGCTGGCGTGCAAGTCTCTAATGCCGATGATCTGGTCACTGATGAACAAAAGAAAACCTTATTGGCTTTTCTGAAGAAAAGTCATGGTGATGAAAGTGGTGAGTTGGAAAATGCGCCTAAAAAAATCACACTAAAGCGAACTACAAAAAGTTCACTGAAAATGTCTAGCGGTAGCGGGAAATCTAAAACCGTGAACGTTGAGGTGAGAAAAAAGAGAACTTTTGTCAAGCGTGTTGAGCTTGAAGAAGAGAAAACAACTGATACACCTGTTGACGAACAAGAGGTTCCAAGAGTTGACGAGGAGCCGGTATTTGAAGAGAAGATGGATGTTGTTGAAGAACAGGCAGAAGCACCAGAAATTGAAGAGGTAGATCAGGAAGAGTTACTGCGTAAACAAATGGAAGCTGAAGTCCTGATGTCAGCCGAAGACGAAATTAATCGTTTGGCTGAAGAAAGAATGAAGGAAGAGCTTAAGGCTGCTGAGGAAGCTAGGACAAGCTCAACTAATGATGCAGATGGAAAACTGTCTGATGTTTCAAATAAAGTAAGTGAGACCGATGAAAATGATGGTGATTCAGAATCCAAAGGACATAAATTTGCCAAAAAAGGGCATAAAGTAGATCCGGATGATGATAGTAGCGATGACGGTCGCGGCAAGAAACGCAGAAAGAAAAAGAAAAAAGCTGGTGGTTCTGATGGAGATTCACTGGGTATTGACATGCTGTCAGAATTTAAGCGGCCTGTTCATAGAAAGTTCTCTAACGAGAAAAAATTAGCGGAAGAGCGACGTCCAATGGTAGCCCCCAAATCTATGAAACATGCTTTTAAAAAGCCAACTGCACCCAAAGCCAAACAGGTTGTTAATTTGCCAGAGACGATAAGTGTTGGTGATTTGGCTCAGCAAATGACAGTAAAAGCAGCAGAAGTTATTAAAGTGTTAATGAGTATGGGCATTATGGCTACCATCAATCAACCGCTTGATCAGGAAACCGCACAGCTTGTGGCGGAAGAAATGGGCTATCAGGTTAAACTGGTTATGGATAATGCCGCAGAAATAGAATTACTGGAATCAAGTGAAAATACGGGAGAAGCAGTTACCAGGCCGCCTGTGGTAACCATTATGGGTCACGTTGACCATGGTAAAACTTCCTTGCTTGATTACATTCGTAAAAGTCAGGTTGCAGATGGAGAGGCTGGTGGTATTACGCAGCATATTGGTGCTTACCATGTAGAAACAGACCGTGGTGTTATTTCTTTCCTTGACACACCAGGTCATGCCGCATTTACTGCAATGAGAGCCAGAGGCGCAAATGCCACTGATATTGTCGTTTTGGTTGTAGCCGCAGACGATGGCGTTATGCCACAGACAATTGAGGCTATTCAGCATTCAAAAGCAGCTGGAGTACAGTTGATTGTTGCAGTCAACAAAATTGATAAAGAGCAGGCAGAGCCAGATAAAGTTAAAAATGAATTATCACAACATGATGTAATTCCGGAAGATTGGGGCGGTGATGTTGCTTTCGTACATGTTTCAGCTAAAACAGGCGAAGGTGTCGATGATTTATTGGATACCATTGGTGTCGTCGCAGAATTGCTGGAACTTAAAGCAATTGATAAAGGTCCCGCCAAAGGGATTGTTGTTGAGTCAAGATTAGATAAAGGTCGTGGAGTGGTTGCATCCGTACTGGTTCAAGCTGGTGAGCTGAAAACTGGCGATATTTTATTAGCTGGTTTCCATTATGGTCGTGTAAGAACCTTGTATGATGAAAATGGTAAGGTTGTGAAATCGGCAGGTCCTTCTATTCCAGTTGAGGTTCTTGGTTTATCAGGTGTTCCTGAGGCAGGAGATGACGTCTTTGTGGTGGCAAATGAAAGAAAAGCCCGTGAAGTGGCTGATTTCAGAAGAGAGAAACACAAAGAAGAGGTGATGAGCAAGCAACAAAAAGCCAAGCTTGAAAATATGTTTGCCAATATGGGATCTGAAGAAGTTAAAACTTTAAATGTGATTATCAAGGCTGATGTGCAAGGATCAGCGGAAGCACTTCAGACTTCACTGAATGACCTGTCAACTGAAGAGATAAAAGTGAATGTTATCGGTGCTGCAGTTGGCGGTATTACAGAAACAGATGTCAGTTTGGCAGCGGCCTCAATGGCAATTATTGTAGGATTTAATGTCCGTGCCGATGCTACAGCTAAAAAAGTAATTGATAAAGAAGGCGTTGATGTCAGATATTATAGTGTAATCTATGATGTTATCGATGAAGTGAAAGCTGCAATGTCCGGTATGCTTTCTCCAGAAAGAAGGCAGGAAATCATTGGTTTGGCAGAAGTCAGAGATGTATTCAAATCACCAAAATTTGGTGCTATTGCCGGTTGTATGGTTATCGAAGGTATTGTCAAGAGAAACAAACCCATCCGTGTATTACGTGATAATGTTGTAATCTATGAAGGCGAGCTGGAGTCATTAAGACGTTTTAAAGAAGAGGCCGCTGAAGTAAGGAATGGTATGGAATGTGGTATCGGTGTTAAAAACTACAACGACGTTAAAGTTGGCGATCAAATTGAGGTTTTCGACATCATTGAAGTTTCTCGTACTGTCTAAAGATAGTGCGTCATTTTAATTGGAACACTATTTTTAGGTCGGTTATTAAGTCAATATGGCAAGAGAATTTAAACGAACAGACCGTGTATCAGAACAACTCAGAAGAGAGTTGGCTCAGATCATACAAAGAGAAATCAAGGATCCGCGTTTGGGCATGGTAACGGTTTCAGCGGTAGATATCACACGTGATTTATACCATGCAACTGCCTATGTGACTTTTTTAGGGCTGGATGATGAAAAAGCCTTGAATGATGCACTGGATATCTTGAATCAGGCGGCGGGTTATATAAGAAGTTTGTTAGGTAAAAGAATAAAAATGCGTCTGGTGCCAAATTTAAAGTTCGTTTATGACGCTTCTATAGTACGCGGTAGCGAAATGACAGCACTTATTAAACAGGCCAGAGATAAAGATAGTTCCTCCTCCGCTGAATAATCAAGAGTTTTAACATGGGTAGAAGACGACGAAAAGGTCGTGATATCAACGGCATTTTGTTACTTAATAAACCTGAAGGATTGAGCTCGAATCAGGCTCTGCAACAGGTAAAACATTTATATTTTGCGGCTAAAGCAGGCCATACAGGTGCGCTTGATCCTCTTGCAACAGGTATGCTGCCAATTTGTTTTGGCGAAGCAACAAAGTTTTCACAATTTCTTTTAAATTCTGACAAAGGTTACCGTGTGATTGCAAAATTAGGCATTCGCACCGATAGTTCTGATTCTACTGGCGAAGTTGTTGAGACCAGACCTGTTGCAGTAAAAGAAGCGCAATTGGTTAAAGCACTCAAAACATTTGAAGGTAAAATCAGTCAGGTTCCCTCAATGTTTTCTGCCTTAAAGCATGAGGGTAAACCGCTCTATTACTACGCCAGACAGGGTATTGAAATAGACAGAGAAGCAAGGCAAATCACAATCTATGATATTGAGCTACTGCGTTTCGACCAAATAAACAATGAAGTTGAACTTTACATAGAATGTAGTAAAGGAACTTACATAAGAACGATTATTGATGATTTGGGGCAAATGCTCGGTTGTGGTGCACACGTAACCATGTTGAACAGAACTTTTGTTGCAGATTTTCCTCCAGAGCAAATGATCGATATAACTCAACTCGAGAAAGATAGAGAAGAAGGCATAAGTCTTGACCAATATCTGTTGCCAATGGATAGTGCGCTGGAATTCTTGCCTGAAGTGGTTTTAGATCAGGATAGTGAGCATTATTTTTTACAAGGTCAGGCAATTAATTATCCAGATTTGTCAGATGTCGATATATTACGAGTATACAACGATTCAGGCGATTTCCTCGGAATTGCAGAAGTTAATGAAGACCTGATGTTGGCACCAAAACGTCTGGTAGTCAGATAATATCTTTTAACTTTAGTTTATCCAGTTTAGGTCGAATTACAATCTGGCAATACCCCTGATTTGGGTGATTGTTATAATAGTTTTGGTGATAATCTTCGGCAGGATAAAATTCAGGTTCTGATTTTAATTCTGTTGTAATAGGTTTTTGCCAAATTTGAGCCTGATTAATAATAATTTCATCAATCCCGTATTTTTGTTGTGAGGTAAAATAGCCAATAAAAGATCGATACTGGCTGCCAACATCGTTACCTTGTCTGTTTAAGGTTGTCGGATCGTGTATCAGATAGAAAACCTGCAAGATATGCGCAAGCTTAGTTTCAGCTGTATTCCAGACCAATTCTACAACTTCAGCATGTCCTGTTTTTTCCTGACAAACAGACTCATAGGTGGGAGCTTTATCAAATCCACCAGCATAGCCAGAGGTTATTTTATTAATCCCCTTAACCTTTTGAAAAGCGGCTTCAAGGCACCAAAAACAACCACCTCCTAATATTATTTTTTCTTCAGTCATCGGAATACCTTTATGTGTAGTAGTTAGTATAATCGGAAAAAAGGATAAAAAATGAAAAAATGGTGTATCTTGATATAAGATTATATGATACAAGTTGGATCCAGAGTTACAAATAAAGATAAAATTATGGTTTTAGATATGCTGAAAAGCAAAAGAGAAGGATTCTTATGTTCAGGTTTTTAGTTAAATTATTATTGCTTACCGTTGGCCTTTCTATTGGATCAATTTTCTATATCAAATGGAAAGTAGAGAAAGGGTTGGATTATTTTTCGAGAAACTTACCACCCTTTTATTCAGATTTTAGTTACGAAGATGTATCAGTTAATTTTGATGGTGAAATTACGGTGCATTCTGTCGTGACAGTTATAACTGGAACAGATCATGAAATTGCAACCAAAGAAGTGCGTTTTTATATGGGGGATTTGTTTGAACTTATTTTTGGTGGAACGCCTAGCCTAAATAATTTACCAGAAAAGTTTAAAATTGAAGCGATACACTCTTTTGAAGCTAATGATGAAATCATTAAAAAACTGAATGAGAGTATACCAATTACTGAATGGGATATAATTGAAGCAGCAGGTTGCGGACATTTGAATGCTATAAGAGCAAAAGAAGCTGAAGATATGGGGTTTCACTTTTATGTAAGCAATCGTGGTTTAAGCTATGAATTTGATATTTCAAGTGGGGCAGGCATATTTGAAATTTATGATGAGATGGAAGGTGTTACCAGAGAAGAATATCGGATTAAAGTTGAAAATATTGGTGGTCTATTATCCAATCTGCAGGAACAGGATGATATTTTGCTAGGGTTGATGCAACTTATCAATTATAAACCCGACATCTCATTTCTGGAAATGAAGTATGTCGATATTGGCTATAATTCAAAAAAAGCTGAATACTGCAGTGTGATAGAAGAAATTGAAGCTGAAAGCTACTATGAACATCAAACCAATACCGTTTCAAAGATGTTTCAGCAACTGGAAATCCCACATAATGAAACTGTTGTACAGGCTTATCAACAGTACCTTCAACCCGAGTCAGTATTATCATTTCAATTTAACCCATCAGCAAATACTAATTGGGTAAATTACGATGAGTATTCTGTAGAAGAATTGGTATCTATAGTAGGTATGAAAGCTTATATTAATGATAAGCAGGTTGATTTTGATTTTGAAGGTTGGACAAATAAAAAACTGGATAAGATTTTAGATTTAAAAAAAGAAAAAGTGATAACTGAAAATGATGCAGCAGGTGGTGTGAATCAATATCAAACTGTGATGATTTACAAAGCATTTGAGGAAATAGGTATTGCCAGCATCAAAAATTACGTTGGTTTCAAAGCAAAAATTAAAAGAAAAGATGGAAATAAATTTGAAGGTACAATTGACAAGCTCAATAGCAGTTCAATCATGATAACTATATATAGCAAGGACGGCAAAGTACAACTGCCTATTTTACTGGAAGAAATAGCCAGTATTGAAGTTTATAAAGAAGTTAAACGGGAATAACCATTGCCGATTTATTTTAGTAGTATTTTAATATAGCCAAAATTACAACACTAAATAAAATCAGAACGGGATATTCATTAAAAAAGCGATAAAAGACATGGCTTTTGTCGGCTTGTCTATTGGTAAAAAGTTTCAGATGATAGCCGCATACAAAGTGGTAAATAATCAAACTTGCGACCAAAGCCAGTTTTACTTGCATCCACCAGAGAGAAAGTAAAAACGGATTAAGATATAACATCCAAAATCCTAAAGCGGCAGTGATGTACATAAAAGGAGTGATAAAACGGTAAAGTTTACGCGACATGATTAAAAGGTGATTGTAAGTATCATCGTTTTCTGTCATCGCCAAATTAACATATATGCGTGGCAGGTAAAACAGACCGGCAAACCAGCTGGTAAAAAATATAATATGAAAGGCTTTTAAATATAAATACATAATTCACTCACTTTTTATAACTGTAATGTGATTCTATCGTTTCTCTTGTTAACACGCCATAAATTTTGTCTGTCATAGGTGCTGTTGTACGATATATGTAAACTGCTCTAACTGACTCACGTTCCATTGTATCCAGGGCTTCTTCAAGATTTGCCTGAAGGTAAACCGAGGCAATGTTATGTCTCCTGGCCGGGATATCCAATAAGTCTATTTCTCTTTCCTGCAATGTTGTCTGTACGGTATCTAAAACATCATTGTTTTCATCGGTTTTTACAGATTCTTCCTGTTCAGTTGTTTCCATAATATATCTTGCTAAATCATTTGCAGCCATTAAGGATATGGGGATATTCTCATCCTTGATTAAAATCCATCGTGGTGTATCGGTAAGCAATTTCTCTGCAATACCAAAAACAGTACGTCTTTCACTAACAGCAATCTTGCGTTCCATCAAACCGGCAACACCGACACTGCGTAAAAATTGAGAAAGAGGATTTACTTTTAATTCCAGCCCTTTAATTTTTAATTGTGATTGAAAAATTGAAGTTTGTTTAAACACCTGAGACGCTACCAGATTACTGATTACCAGGGCAAGCATTCCGGGGAGCAAAATATTCGGGTTGTTGGTTAGCTCTAACAGAGCTAGCAAGGCTGCTAGTGGAGCTTGCAAAACTGCGCTCATCATAGCCGCCATGCCGATCATTGAATAGAAGGCGTAGTCTGAAGCAACCGTTGGGAAAATGAAACCGCCAACTGCACCTAAAAAACCACCAATCATTGCGCCAATAAACATAGAAGGGCCGATAACACCACCTGGTAAAGACATACTTGAACATATGATAGTGGCAAGAAGTTTTCCAACAAAAGCCAGAGCAAGAACCTGAACACTTAAAGATCCATGTAATGCAGCGTTAACACTGTCATAACCTATACCCATAACTTGAGGTACTTTTAGGGCTATGATACCTACACAAGTTCCGGCAACCCCACATTTAACCCAAATAGGCCAATCTTTTACTGCCTTGGTCAAAACACCTGTTGCCTTGATAAAAAAGCTGGCAATTGCACCAATGATAACACCAAGAAAAATGAAATAAGGGATCTCCCACAAAGAAGAAAGCTCTAATGAAGGTACGATAAATGCAATATCGTTACCAAACACTATTCTGGATAATATAGCTGCTGTTACAGAGGACAGGATCAAAGGAATAAAGCTGGCAACAGTGTATTCCATCATAACAACTTCCATGGCAAAAATTACGCCAGCAAGAGGTGTGTTAAAACTTGCAGAGATAGCCGCAGCCGTTCCACAGCCGACCAGAATTCTAATGCTATTATTCGGTAGCTTTAGTTGTTGACCGAGCCAACTGCCAGCTGTTGATCCTAAGTGGATACCCGGACCTTCACGGCCTACTGATTGGCCAGAGGCAAGAGTCATGCCTCCGACGATAAACTGAACCAGGGCATTTCTCCAGGAAAGATATCCCTGATGAAAGCTCATTCTTTCAAGTACATATCCAACACCCACCTGACTTCTTTCTTTGCCCACACGGTAAAGAACATAGCCAACTAAAAAACCACCAACCAATGGCAGAAAAAGCCTAAACCACCATGGAGCCGCTTCATAACCGATTGCGCCAGCGTCACTGTGCCAAGAAACAAAACCACTTTCTATGAATAATCGAAAAAGAATCACCACGCCGCCAGCGAGCAGGCCAACCAAAAAACCTATAGCAGATAAAATAGGTAATGCATTGATGCTGCCCAGTCTCAGTCGTAATGTTTCAAAAAATGACATGTTATTAGTTTAAATTTTGGGTTGGCAAAAAAATAGAATTCAAATGCGATTTATAAAACCTCATAATTGTCGAAAAAAAACGATCAATCAACTTTAAGAATAGAATATAACCTATTGATCCAAAAGACAAATAGTTTTGCATAAAAGTAGTCAAAACCTGACTGTTTCGTGAAAAGATGGGTATTATTTCATGCTTTGTTTAAATTATATTGCAATAAGAGACATATTTTTCTAAAAAAATGAATTAATTTAGTTATAATACCGCGATATTTAGCCCTTTGGGCATAATCAATAATTAAATTGAATGTGAGCCAGAATTGAGTAAATAAAAATGGCAGGTTCTACTTTAGTAATCAAGCAACAAAAATCATTAGCGTGGCGCATTTCTATGGGTGCTGCCGCTGCCCTGTTTATATTCTTTACCTATTATCTTGGCCATCATTTAGCTGTAGAAGGTGCAGAAGAAACTGAAAAGCAGTTGGCTGAGGTGCAAGAGCAGCTTTCTCAGGCTGAGGAAGATTACCGAACTGCAAGCGCCAATTTGATAATGCAGCAACAAAGCTCAAAAGTAGATCAACAATCCCGTGAAAAATTGATGGAGTCAATTCGTCAGCTTAAGGAAAACCAATCACAATTAGAAGAAGAGTTGGCATTTTATAGACGCATTATGTCTCCCGAACTGGAAAAAGCGGGATTGAATATTGATGAATTCAAGCTGAGCAAAAATGAAGATTCAGGTAATATCAATTTCAAACTTGTATTGATCCAAACAGGAAAGCAGGAACGGTTTTTACGCGGTAACGCTGATATTAAGCTTTACGGAAAAAAAGATGATAAGGAACTGGTTTATAATTTTAGTGACTTGGGCGAGTTTCAAAAAACACACTTCCAGTTTCAGTTTAAGTACTTTCAAAATATTGAGGGTATAATCACACTTCCTGAAGGATTTGTCCCCGAGAAGGTGACAGTAGTTGCAAAAACGAGCGGATTACGCAAGAATCAGAAAGATGATAAGCAATACGATTGGACCATTTAGGAGAATGTATTCATGTTAGGTCGTGATAAAAAACAATCACCAAGAGCTAAAGCTGGCGCTGCAGATACTTTAATTAGCAAAGAAACCAAGATCAAGGGTAATATCAATTTTACTGGTGTTTTGTATGTTGATGGTCAGGTTAATGGAAATATTAGTTCTGATGAGCATGAAAATTCATTGTTAACGATAGGCCAAAACGGTTTTATCAAGGGTGAAATAAACGTCCCGCACATTATGATTTTTGGTAAGGTAGAAGGTGATGTTCATGCGCTTGAGCACATTGAGTTAATGCCAAATTCAAAAGTGGTTGGCAATGTGTATTATAAACTGATTGAGATGTCTATGGGCGCTGAAGTTAATGGCCAATTGGTACATAGGGATGAAAAGCAAAAACTATTAGGACATCACAAGGAAGAAGCTGAAAACAAAAAATAACTTTTTTGCAGGTTCCTTTTTGTTGTTGTTACCGTCTATACTCATGATATTAGTTTTCTCTGAACGATAATCCATTAAGGAATTCTGAAAAGAATAATCACATGTCTCAATCCACTGTAAAAAAAGTAAGTCCTATTATTTTTACCCAGAATGCCAGCAACAAGGCAAAAGAGCTTATTGATGATGAAGAAAATTCAGAGTTAAAGCTGAGGGTGTACGTAACTGGTGGCGGTTGTTCCGGTTTCCAATATGGTTTTACTTTTGATGAAAATCAGGCTGATGATGATATGGTCATTGAAAATAACGGCGTTTTTTTGGTGGTTGACTCTCTCAGCTTTCAATATCTGGTTGGTTCAAAAGTCGATTATAGAGAAGATTTGGAAGGTTCAAGATTTGTTGTAGATAATCCCAATGCTACTACGACTTGTGGTTGCGGGTCTTCTTTTTCAATCTAATCGATCATCTCATAGCCGTTATTGCTCAATTCACCAAGTGTTTTATTCAGACTAGTTTCGTTTACCATAAAATAATCGGTATGAAAGGTCGAAATTACAAAAATACTGATTTTAGCTGCGGCTAGCACCTTACTTATTTTTGCAATAATGCCAATTTCTGTAAAATCCAAAACCTGATCGATTTTAAAAATACGCCATTCATCATTGTTGGCAATGGATTTGAGTTTTATGTCTGAAGGACAAACCAGTGAAATTTCCTCATCGGTTTTTGTGATATTATAAAAAGAACATTGGGACAACATATCAAGCAAACTATCATCAGGAAGAAGTTCCAACTGGTAAATAGAATATTGTTCAGGAAGTAGTTTTAATTTTAAGGCCATAGGATTCTTTAAACTTTTTAATTAATAGAATTATCATACTCGCAAGCATAAACAGAAGACAACAAATTTATGTCCTCACATGGTACATCAAAAGAATTTAACCAAAAGGTAACCTCGAAGGGGGAGATGCTTATTGATGTACTACAAAAAATGGTCGGCAATATATCCAGACAAAAATTAAAACAGGCATTAAAATTCGGCGCCGTCTGGTTATCAAGAAATGGTCAAACAAATCGAATCAGGCGTGCAAAAAAAGAGCTGCTGATTGATGATGAAGTTCATCTTTATTTCGATGAAAATATTCTGTTTACAGACATTAAACCCGCTGAACTTATAGCGGATGAAAATGAGTATAGTATCTGGAATAAACCCTCTGGTATGTTTTCTCAAGGAACTAAATGGGGCGACCATTCCAGCATCTGTCGATGGATTGAAATTAATAAAATGCCAGATCGTCAATGCTATCTGGTTCATCGACTTGACAGAGCAACCAGTGGTTTGATGGTAGTTGCACATAGCAAAAAAATAGCAGTTAGCTTATCCAGGCTATTTGAAGAAAGACTGGTTGATAAAAGATACAAGGCAAAGGTTTTGGGGGAGTACCCTCGTGACAATCTACCTCAAAAAATAGAATCAGAACTGGAAGGTAGAAAAGCAATAACAGTAATTTTAGCGAGTTACTATGAGGAGAATAATAATTTTAGTGAATTGACGTTGCAGATTGAAACAGGGCGTAAACATCAAATCAGAAGACAATTAGCTGGAGCAGGGCATGCTGTATTGGGGGACAGGTTATATGGTGATAACAATAGCGATTATTCAGGAGACCTTGCCTTAAAATCCTGTTATCTCGGATTTGTCTGTCCGGTTAGCAAAAAAAGAAAAGTGTATCAGATTGAGTAACTCGCGATAAAACTTTTTAGACTTGATAAACCGCGCCCAATACGGCCGATTGTTTCGCGCCAGTCACATTCGGTAAATTGCCTGATAAGTTATTTAATCTGCGATATGCTAACCAGGCAAATATCATGGCTTCAAGGAAATCTCCATCAATTCCCAAATCATCAGTGGTTTTGACTGAAGTTTCAGCCAGCGCGCTGATCCTTTCCATCAGGTATTGATTCATGCGCCCGCCGCCACAAGCATAAATTTGGTAGTTCGATATATTTAATTGCTTGATGCCTTCAATGACAGATTGAGCGGTTAGTTCGACTAAAGTTGCTTGTATATCCTGTTCACTCAGCGCAGTCTGTTGATTTGAATTGTGACGAAACTTATCAATTTTGTCATTTAGCCAATCGATAGAAAAATATTCTCTACCAGTACTTTTGGGTGGCGATAATTGAAAATAGGGATCTGCTAACATAAGAGTGAGTAATTGCTGATTTACATTCCCGCTACGAGCAAACGCTCCATTTTTATCAAAATCATCTGAGCTAATGGCATGATAATAAGCATCCAGTAAGGTATTGGCTGGGCCTGTGTCAAAACCGACAACATCTTTATTGTTATCAGATGGAAGCCAGGTAATATTGGCAATGCCGCCCAGATTCAAAATGATACGATTTTCATTATCTGAATGCATAACCGCATGATGAAAAGCTGGCGCCAATGGAGCGCCTTGTCCACCATAGGCCATATCCATTCTTCTAAAATCAGCCACTGTGGTAATTTGAGTTAAGCTGGCAATCAGATTGGGATCGCCAATTTGTAGGGAAAAAGGCATTTCACCTGTCGGTATATGTCGTACGGTTTGCCCGTGGCTGCCGATAGCAATAATGTCTTCGGATTTGATGTTGTTATTTTCAAGTAATTTCTTTACTGCTTCTGCAAACAATAGACCTATTTTATGATCTGTCTCTGCTAACAGATTGATGCGATGATGAAAGTCGGCCTCAATTTGAGTTTGATTAGCTGGTTTACAAAGTCGCACAATATCTTTCTTTAATTGTGTGGAAAATGGATGTAAAAGATGAGCAACCAGATGACAGCGACTTTGACCAATTTCAACCAGAGCAACATCCACACCATCAATGCTGGTACCGCTCATTAAGCCAATATACAGCCCATCAAAACTGGTTTGGGTTATTGTTTTTTGTTTTTCTATTGGCATAAATGTCCATGTGGTTATTGGGCGAATGACTGGCTGTTGCCTTGAAGCGAATTTCTACTATCCAGTTGTACAAACAACTTGTCAGTCTGTGCTTCAAATAGCACTTTTTCCTGCTTGTCTATCGGTTTTGCCTGAGGCAATTTTACTGTTCTCGGATTTCTATGCACACCATTAACCACAAATTCATAATGCAGATGTGGTGCTTCAGACATACCTGTTGAACCAACATAACCTATCACCTGACCTTGTCTCACTCGCTTGTTTTTACTCACTGCTCGACGGGATAAATGCAGATATTTAGTGACAATCCCCTGACCATGCTGAATAAAAATGTATTTACCATTATATTGATTGTAACTGGACGCAATGACCTTGCCATCTCCAGCAGCTCTTACGGGGGTTCCGGTTGGTGCACGATAATCAATACCATTATGAGCGCGAGTTTTTTTCAAAATTGGATGAAATCTTTTTGGATTAAAGTTGGAACTGATGTAGGAAAAATTTAGTGGTGCTCTTAAAAAAGCCTTACGCATGCTTAGGCCATCAGGGGTGTAATAATCTGATTTGCCTTTACTATTGGTATAACGAACTGCACGATAACTTTTCCCCTGATTAACAAATTCTGCTACCAATATATCGCCATATCCAATTTTCTCACCATCAATAAATTTTTCTTCATAAATCATGGAAAAGGCATCACCCTCACGAATATCGAGGATAAAATCTATATCCCATCCAAAAATATTGGCCAAAGCCATAATTTGTGAATCTTTAAGCCCGGCTTCTTTTCCTGCTAGAAACAGGGATTCCTTAATAGTGCCACTTGCATAAGCGGTACGA
>JAOUOC010000183.1 GCA_029880585.1 Gammaproteobacteria bacterium | reverse complement strand
ACATCACCCGTCCAGGGGATCATGCCGTATCGCTGTGAACCGACAAATCCGGAGCGCATCATAATCAGGGGACGCTGCTCGGGTTGATATTGTCTTTGTTTCTCATACACCATTTTTGCCCATTGATGACCATAGGCATTATGTAGCGCATCACCCCGGACGGTTTGATTCATCTCACTGACCTGATGCAGGATATCATCAGGATGAACCTCCGGCTCTCCCAAATCGCCCCAGGTTCCTGCAACGCCCTGATCGAATAAGAACTGGTATTTTTGCCAAAACCAGTCCTGAGCTTTGTTATCAAAGACATCAATTAATCCCGTATTGCCAAAATAAAAGTCATAGCGATAGGCTTCACCCGCTTCATTTTTTGCCAGCACCTGCTTTTGTTCTGCTTCATGCCAGCTTTTTGAAGTGGAAAGAACAAAAGGTTCGGTGATCAAAATGGTTTTAATTCCTTTTTCTTTCAAATCCGCAATCATTTTTTGCGGTGTCGGGAAAGTATCATAATCCCAATCCAGATTACCCACATGCCCTTTGATGTCTTTGCCAAACCAGTAAAGATCAATAATCACTGTATCCAGAGGAATATCCGCCTGAATAAATTTTTCAACCACTTCACGGACTTCCTGCTCCGATTTATAACCAAAACGGGAAGCAAAATTTCCTAATGCCCAGCGTGGCGGTAATGGCTGTTTTCCGGTTAAATTGACATATTGTTCGGTTAAGCCCTGATAGGAATTTTCGGCCATGATCAAATAAGCGGTTCGGCCAGAAACGGCTTCAAATCTCATCTGATTCTGCAGTGTATGACCAATATCCAGACTGCCTTTTGCCGCATTATCAAAGATCAGGGTAAATTTTTTGTCTGATGTGATAACGGGTAAACTGTAATACATTTGATCGGAATGTGTGGTATATCCGTAATGGGCACGATTGTAGAGTGGTAGTTTATGACCTCGACGATCCATGCCTAATACCCGCTGTCCGCCACCAAGAATTTTTTCCTGATCTGCCAGTGAAAAATCCAGCCTGACCGGTTTGTTGGTAAAGTCATATTGAAATTGTCGGGTTAATGGTTTGTCATCAAAGAAATAATCAATGGCCAAACTCTGCTTGTCAATTTTAGCGGTCAGCCTTTCACTGGATAAAATGAGATGACCATCAGACTCTTTCAGTAACAGAGTTTTCGGTTTGAGATCTTCGGATTTTGCATAGGATGGAAAAAGCCTTTCCTGTGGTGATTTAAACAACACTTCCAGTGAATTTTCCTGATAGGAGGTTAATTGTATCAACCCCTTGCTGGTTTGAATGGTCAATTGATTATTAGTAAATTGATAACTCTGATAGTTGCTCTGTCCGCTAAAGTAATAATAACTTCCATAAAATACGGCACCAGCCAATAAGAGATATTTAATGAATGAACGCTTCACGTTATTTTATTTCCATAATGGTGATGGACTTTCCGTCCACTCGAAAAGGTTTATTCATTCGGTAGTTTTTCTCAAGCATTACATCAATCGCTTTATCAGATACATTCAACATTTCAGGATAATGCGCGGGATTGATCGCTGTTGGCTTGTCATTTTTATTCAATATGACCATGACTTTGTCTGCGCTTTCAGAATCATTTTTTAAATATCTGAAGAACACATAAATCCCGTTTTGCGGCGCATAATGCATTAGTTTGCCGTCATGAATAACTGAATTGCCTTTTCGCCAATTCAGCAGTTTTTTCATAAAATCCTGCATGACTTTTTGGTCTTTGGACAAGCCTTTACCTGTAAAAGCACTATTGCGATGTGATTTCCAGCCACCAGGGAAATCGGTGCGAATAATGCCATGATCATCAGTTCCAGGATTAGACATCAAGATTTCGGAACCATATAAATATTGCGGTGTTCCTCTCACAGTTGCAAAAAATCCAATAGCCATTTTGGTTAATGCCACATCATGATTTAACTGAGTATAAATTCGGCTCATATCGTGATTGTCAGGAAAGACCACCAGATTTTCCGGTGCGGCATAAATGAAATCATTGGCCAGAGCGCCATAAATTTTAAGCAATCCGTCTTTCCAGCTTTCCTTTTCAGTAAGCCCTTCAAATACCGCCTGCTGTAAGGGGAAATCCATCAATGAAGGTAGCTCTGATTGATAGTCATCATGGCGCTTTTTACCCTTTTGCCAATAGGCTAATATATTCGGATTGTATGTCCACTCCTCACCCACCAAAGTAAAGTTTGGAAATTCTTCATGAATTCTTTGCGTGTAGCGAGTCAAAAAATCTCGGTCAGAATAGGAATAGGTATCCAGTCGAATGCCGCTTAAATCGGCATATTCTATCCACCAGATACTATTTTGAATTAAATAGTTTGCTACATAAGGATTGCGTTGGTTCAAATCTGGCATGGAGGGTACAAACCAGCCAGACACGTAATTTTCTTTATCACTGGGTGCCGCATGGGGATCGTGCAATGTTTCCCGTCGATGATTGGTCGGCGAGTATTTACCTTGATGATTAACCCAATCCTGACTGGGCAAATCACTCATCCACCAATGCTCCGAGCCGATATGATTGAGTATCACATCTTTTATGATACCAATCCCCTTTTCTTTTGCCTTTTTTGAAAGTTCCAGATACAAAGAATTGCTACCTAATCGCTCATCGACTCGGTAATAATCTGTCGTAGAATAGCCATGATAGGAAACCTGTTTCTGATTGTTTTCCAGAACCGGATTTAGCCACAACTGGGTAAACCCCATCGATTCAAGATAATCGAGATGATTAATGATCCCTTGAATGTCACCACCATGTCGCCCATCTTTACGTGAAATATCCAGCTTATCTTTGAGTGATTCGACTGAATCATTCGCTTCGTTGCCATTGGCAAACCGGTCTGGCATTAACAAATAAATCACATCTGAATTATTAAATCCCTGACGCATTTTTGAATGTTTGTCACGCTGCTTGAATTGATAATCAAGATAACCGGCAACCTGATTGTTTTCTATTAATTCAAATCGATAGGTGCCTGCTTTTAATTCAGAACTTAAAATTAGATCGATAAACAAATAATTGGAATTATTCAAACTGGTGCTTTTCTTAACCTGAATTTGACCTGACTGACTTTTTATTGTGTATTTGGCAATATTCTTACCATACAGCATTAACTGAAGCTGCTGACTTGTCATCTCACTCCACCAGAATTCTGGCTCGACCTTTTGAATATGATTGAGGTTTGACTGCCAGCTGAATTGCGCTTTCGCTTGCACTTGCTGAAAGGATAAACCGGCGATAACCATTAGAAAGCAGCAGAAACGCAGCATTTTTTTTGTATTGACGAAATCCATTAAATTTACATACCCTGATTTAAGTGAAAACATGACCTGTTTTATTACTGAAGTAGTTTACCAGCTTTTTGATATCATTTATTAATGCTATATAATGAAAAGCCGCCAGATGACTGACGGCTTTCCAAACATGGGTTACCCATACCCATAGCAACATCGAATTAAAACATGACAGTAAACGTTGCCATCACATCATACTTAAAATATTTTATTAGTAACAAGCAATTGCATACGTATTCAATATTTTATGTGTTTGGATTTATGATATTAATTTATCCAGTCTTTTTTAAACATTGAAAATTTTGTATGAAAATTGCTCTCATTATTGCGCTGAGTCTTATATTTTTATCAGCCTGTCAACCACAAGATGGCAAGCCAACACATTCTGATTCTCAACAGTCTGATAAATCCGATTCAAAAGATGAGTTCGTCCCTCAATGGGCTAAAAAAGTGGTCTGGTATCAAATCTTTCCTGAAAGATTCAGAGATGGTGATCCAACCAACAACCCCACTTTAGAAAGTATTATTGGTGCGGATCCACAAGTACCACCCAAACATTGGCGAGTTCATCCCTGGGGCAGTGACTGGTATCAATTGCAGGATTATGAAAAGGCCAATGGCGAACCTGAACTCTGGAAACATTTGTTAAGACGACGCTATGGCGGTGACCTGCAAGGTGTTATTGATAAATTGGATTACCTCCAGTCACTTGGCATCACAGCCATTTACTTTAATCCGGTTTTTTATTCTCCTTCACTGCATAAATATGATGGCGCGAGTTATCACCATATCGATCCTCATTTTGGTCCTGATCCTGAAGGCGACAAGGCTTTAATTGCCAAGGAAAATCCTCTTGATCCCGATAGCTGGGTATGGACTTCCGCCGATGAACTTGCTTTAAAAATGATTCAGGAAGCTCACAAAAGAAATATCCGCGTAATTTTCGATGGAGTTTTTAATCACATGGGGATTAATAGCTTTGCTTTTCAGGATGTTGTAAAGAATCAACAAAAATCACCTTATAAAGACTGGTTTATTATTGACAGTTTTGATGATCCCGAAAAAGGTACTCAATTTTCTCACACTGGCTGGTTTGGCAATAAATCTTTACCTGAATTTAGAGAAGATAGTAATGGAATTGTCTCTGGCCCCAAAGCCTATATTTTTAATGCGACTAAGCGCTGGATGAATCCTAAAAACAAGGGTGTCGAATATGGCATTGATGGATGGCGTCTGGATGTTGCTTATAATGTGCATCACAATTTCTGGAAGGATTGGCGCAAGCTGGTTAAATCAATCAACCCTGAAGCATACCTGACTGCTGAAATTGTCGATAAACCTGAAAAGGTTCAACCATACCTTATGGGCGATGAATTTGATGGCGAAATGAATTACAACTTTGCCTTTACAGCCACCGAGTTTTTATTTAAT
The DNA here is from genome assembly GCA_029880585.1 of Gammaproteobacteria bacterium. Classification (GTDB taxonomy): domain Bacteria; phylum Pseudomonadota; class Gammaproteobacteria; order Enterobacterales; family Kangiellaceae; genus Aliikangiella. The sequence continues at coordinate 439 of JAOUOC010000183.1, read as the reverse complement.
CCTGTTGCTATTAAGCCTTCGGAATTTGATGCAAAATTGGCCACACTCAGAAACCTGTATCCTTCTGGAGTCGCCTATGTTAACCAGAATTTATTTGGTAGTCATGACTCCAACCGCATTGGTTCGCACATTGTTAACAGCGGCATTGGCAACTTTCGGAACTGGGGTAAGTATTTTGGCCTGTCTCAGGCCGCTAACAATCCCGACTATCAGGTTCGTAAACCCAATGAACAGGAAACAAGACTTCAAAAGCTTTTTGTGATTTTGCAAATGACCTATGTCGGTGCCCCCATGATTTATTACGGTGATGAAGTGGGTATGTGGGGAGCAAATGATCCGGATACCCGAAAACCTATGTTGTGGCCTGACATTCATTATGTTGATGAGATTTATCTACCAAATGGTCAAAAACGGCCTGAATCAATGATTGATAAAGTGG
>JAOUOC010000182.1 GCA_029880585.1 Gammaproteobacteria bacterium | reverse complement strand
ATGACTTTATCAATTACTCAATGATTGAGTTCCCTGATTATTTGGTTTTTCAATGGTGGTAAAGAACCATCTTTTAATTATTTTGTGAATATACTACAAAGGGTAGATTGCGGCAACAAGCTGTGAGTCACAGTTCAGATAGCAGTTTTTGTTTAACCAGCATCATCCCTTCGCTGCCACCTTTTTGAATTAGAGTCAAATTTTCCTGTTCTCTCACAACTGGCATATTAGGGTCAATGACAAACTTTTTGCAATTTGATTTGGCACAATCAACCAATCCTGCTGCAGGATAGACTTGTAGTGATGTGCCAATAACAATAAAAATATCAGCTTCCAGAGTATGAGCAATGGCTTCATCCATCAAGGGAACCGGCTCGCCAAACCAGACAATATTGGGTCTTAATTGAGAGCCTTTTTCACATTTGTCACCCAGATTTAATTCCCATCCTTCCATTTCATAAATCAGAGAAGGATCTGCGGTACTTCTGGATTGAAATAACTGACCGTGAAGATGAATCACATGACTGGAGTCTGCTTTTTCATGCAGATTGTCGACATTTTGTGTGATCACTACCACATCAAACCATTTTTCCAGCTCTGCAATAATTTTATGTCCATCATTGGGTTCAACTGCAAGATTGTGTTTTCGTCTTTGATTATAAAACTCAAGTACCATTTCAGGATCGTCATACCAGCCCTGCGGTGAAGCGACCTTCGTCACATCATGACCTTCCCACAATCCGCCAGCTTCGCGAAAAGTTTTAAGTCCGCTTTCGGCACTGATGCCTGCGCCAGACAAAACAACCAGTTTGCTCATTTTATTACTCAATATTTCAGCCTTTTCTATTTTGCGAACAGTTCCTTTTCAATATCTCTAAACCCTTTAAATTCCAGTGCGTTACCTGATGGGTCTTTAAAGAAAAGTGTGCCTTGTTCGCCAACCTCACCTTTAAATCTAACATACGGCTCAATGATATAGTCGTCTACAAATTCTCTGGTCTTTTCAGCAAAGTTTTCCCAGTCACTGAATTGCATCACCACGCCAAAATGCGGTACAGGTACGCCATGACCATCAACATGATTATGAATGGCGGTGACTTGTCCATCTTTACCAATGGTTGGATTTAGGTGAGTCACCAGTTGATGACCGAATAGATTAAAGTCAATCCAGTGCTCACTACTACGACCCTCTTCAAGTCCCATTTTTTTGCCATAGAATTCTCTGGCTTCTTCAATATCTCTGACCTGAATTGCCAGATGAAAAGGTGTTAACTTCATAATAATACCTCGCAATTAATTTAGTGAATAAGTTAACAAGTTGATTCTAAGTTGTAAATTGATATTTGTCAGCTGCTGGATTTTTATTTCTGATTATTATATGCTGCTCAGAGAATTATAAAATAATAACGAGGATTAATAGATGAAATTGTGGCGATATAATTTCTTTTATCTTTTGGCAATTCTTTCGTTATCTACATTTGTGAAATCAGAAAATAAAAAGTCTGAGATAGAGAAGCAATTTAATCAATCTTATCAAGCGTATCGGGAAAGTTTAAAAGATAAAAAATTTGATAATGCCTATCTTCAAGCAAAAGAGAGCTATAAATTTGGTTTAAAACTTTACGGTGAAGAGAGCATAAATACAGCCAGATTAGCGACTAATTATGCGAATTTATCTGTAAGATTAAATAAGTTTGATGATGATATTCTGCAATCTATAAGTTCGGCAATTAAAGTTATTGAAGATATCGAAGGATATGACAGTAACAACCTGATTATGGCTTATTACACAAAAGGTTTGATCTATCTTAAAAATAATAAAAATAGTAATGACGCAAATTTAATGTTTGATAAAGCAATAGCTGTTAGCAAACAAGATAAAAAGAAATATGCTGAAATACTGTGGGAAGCAGCATCAGCGCATCATTCGATGAAAGGTTTATATTCAACAAAGAGGTGGCTGAAAGTAATTAGCTATTATGAAAAAGCGGCTGAGCTGTTTAAACAAAGCAGCGATTCTCGTTATGGTATGGCACTATTTAACATAGCAAAGTTTTATGCTATGGATAGTCGGCATTATAAAAAAGCAGAAGAATATTTTCGTGATGCCTTGATAGAATTTGAAAAATCAGAAGATAAAGCTACTCAATACCAGATTCATGCTTTTATGGTTAAGCTTTATTCTGAAAGTTATGAAAGTGATAAGGCTACAGTACATTGTTTAGAAGCTGCCAAAATTAAACCTAATGAAGAAAATTTACAACCAGATCCGCTTTATTTTATTTGGCCAAAATATCCCATACACGCGGCTTTTGTAGGCAAAGAAGGGATAGTGGATATTGAATTTATTATTGATAAGGAGGGAAAGGTTAAATCTCCCAAAATTTCCGATTCCAAAGGGCCTGTCATCTTTCAAAGAGAAGCATTGCGGGTTTTTAAAAAATGGCGATTTGCACCAAAGTTAGTAAATGATGTGCCAGTAGAGTCTAAATCACGATACTCAATGGTATTTAAAGTAGAAGAATAAGTTTTTTATATTGATTCTAAGTTGTAAATTGATATTTGTCAGCTGCTGGATTTTTATTTCTGATTATCATATGCTGCTTTGAATATTAAAAATAATAAAGAGGATTTACTGATGAAAGTTTGGAATTTTAATTTCTTTTTATTGCTCGTAATTCTATTCCACTCACCAAATGTGTTTTCTGAAAGCGATAATTCTTCATTGGAAGTTGAATTTAATCAAGCGTATCAGGCCTATCAGGATAATTTAAAAGAGAACAAGATTTCTGAAGCTTATAAATATGCCAAGCAGAGCTATGAAATTGGACAAAAGTTGTATGGTGAAGAAGATATTAATACTGCTGTTCTGGCAACAAACTATGTAGCGGTATCAGTCAAACAGGGCAAGATTGAAAAATCAATTTTTAAGGTTATTGAGTCCGCTGTAAATTATTATGAAACTGAGGAAGGGCCAGATAGCAAAAATCTTGTTTTTTTATATTATTTAAAAGGAGCTGTGCATTTAAAAGAATATAAATCCAAACGTGCTGATAAAATGTTTGACAAGGCATTGGATATCAGTAAAAAACATGAGATGTATGCGAAGACTCTTTGGGATATTGCTTCGGTATATTCAGCGACAAAAACAGCGCAGTTAAATAATAAAAACAGAATTAAGGTTGCCGGTTATTATGAAGAAGTTGCAGACATATTTAAACAATCAAATGATGCTCGTAATTTAAATGCGCGTATTTCTGCTGCAATACTATACGCTGGAGATAATAAATATTTTAAGAAGGCTGAAAAAAACTATCTTGAGGTGCTTTCTGAAATTGAAAAAACCGATGATAAAAACACTCAATATCAGATACATGCATTTTTAGTAGATCTGTATTCGAGAAACGGAAAGGAAGATATGGCAACAAGGCATTGCCTTGAAACAGCAAAAATCAAACCACTCGATGAAAACCTAGAGCCGAAACCATTGTTTATGCTGTACCCGGCTTATCCCAAATCAAAAGCTATTGCTGGTATAGAGGGGTGGGTAAAAGTAGAGTTTGTTTTGGATAAAGAGGGTAAAGTAAAGGAAACACAAGTTGTTGAATCAAAAGGTGGAAAGGACTTTCAAAAGGAAGCACTAAAAGTTTTTAAAAAATGGCGCTTTACACCTAAATTTATTGATAACGAACCTGTGGATACTACGCTAAGATATACTATGGAGTTTAGGTTAAGCCCATAAATAAAATTATCAATAATAGAATCTTCTTCATTATTTCATTGAAGTAAGTCCTCTTATAAATTTAATTATATTAATAAAGGTTGTATTAAGTATTGGATGACAGATGTACTTCAAGCATTTACAATATTTTCTAGAAACTAGAAACTAGAAACTAGAAACTAGAAACTAGAAACTAGAAACTAGAAACTAGAAACTAGAAACTAGAAACTAGAAACTAGAAACTAGAAACTAGAAACTAGAAACCGAACTTTAGAACTTAGAACTTAGAACTTATATCTCTTATGGCAAAATTATATTTTTATTATTCTTCAATGAATGCGGGTAAATCAACTTCTCTTCTCCAATCCAGTTATAACTATAAGGAAAGAGGGATGGATACCATCGTATTCACGCCCGATTTTGATAATAGATATGGCGATGGAAAGGTAACCTCAAGAATAGGTTTGCAATCTGATGCGATAAAGTTTTCTACCAGTGATAATCTGTATTACACAGTGAAAAAAACACATGAAGAATCACCACTGGGATGCGTGCTGATAGATGAGGCTCAATTTTTAACCCGTGAACAGGTTTTTCAGTTGAGTGATGTTGCTGATAAACTGAATTTGCCTGTTCTTGCCTATGGATTGAGAACGGATTTTCAGGGTGAGCCTTTTGAAGGTAGTAAATATCTCTTGTCCTGGGCGGATAATTTAAAAGAGCTGAAAGCCATCTGCCACTGTGGTCGCAAGGCGACTATGGTTATCAGACTGGATAAGCATGGTAAAGCCGTCACCGAAGGTTCTCAGGTAGAAATAGGTGGTAACGATCGTTATATCTCTATGTGTCGAAAGCACTTCAAAAAAGAATATTACGGCTAAAATTCGCTAATTGAGATATTTCTTTTTATTACCAAAAGTTATCTTGAATGGTTAACATCCCTTGGGTATAGTCGAGTTTCACTCAGCAAATAATGCGGTTTTTCTGAAATATTAATATAAATAAACGAAGGAGATTGTATGAAAACTATAAAATCATTCCAGTATAAACTTGCTCAAATTGCACTACTTTCAGCTATAGCGTTTCCAAATGTGGGATATGCTGAAGAAGAAAGTGATGCTGATGAGAAAAAAGTCACAATAGTAGGCTCTCACATTAAACGACAGGATATGGAAGGTCCTTCACCTGTTTTTTCCATGTCATCAGAAGAAATAGAGCTGACTGGCGCCAATGATGTGATCACTTTATTTTCAAAGTTACCTATTTCAGGTCAAGGTACCTTTTCAACCCAGGGTAATAGCAGTGATGATACTGCTAATGGTGGTTCAAGTGTATCTTTAAGAGGTTTGGGTGCTGATTCAACCTTGATTTTGGTCAATGGCAGACGTATTTCAGTTTCACCTTTTGCTAAAAATATTGATACTGCTTTTGTTGATATCAACAATATACCGTTAGCAGCAATTGAAAGAGTTGAAATATTAAAAGATGGCGCATCTGCAACCTACGGTTCTGATGCAATTGC
>JAOUOC010000181.1 GCA_029880585.1 Gammaproteobacteria bacterium | reverse complement strand
ATCCTCTCCTTCTGGGAGAGGGCAACTCTTTTGATATGGTATGCATTCCCACGCTGGAGCATGGGAACGAGAAAGTAGCTCCTAGCTCCTGTTATTCTCTACCCAACCTGCTTGATTCTTGCATTCATTTTATCCAGCGCCTGAGACAAGTCACCGATAATATCATCAACATGCTCCAGACCAACCGACAAACGGATCAATGTTTGGCTTATGCCTGCTGCTTTTAGTTCTTCTTCTGTGTAAGGGGAATGCGTCATGGATGCCGGGTGCTGGATCAGACTTTCTGCATCACCCAGACTCACGGCTATTGAGCACATTTTCAGGCTATTCATAAAATAAACGGCATCATCAAAATTGCCCTTTATTTCAAAAGCCAGAATACCGCCTGCAGCCTTCATCTGTTTACCAACAAGAGGATAACCTTGATGAGAAGGAAGTCCTGGATAGTCCACTTTTTTAATTCTGGGATGGGCTTGCAAAAATTCTGCAACAGTTTGAGCGTTCTTACAGTGTCTTTCAATGCGAACAGATAATGTCTTCAGCCCTCTGATGATTAGCCAGGCATCATTAGGGCTCATAACTGCACCCATATCTTTTAAGGTGGTTAATTTGATGTTTTCAATTTGTTCAGCTGAGCCACAAGTTATTCCAGCGATAACGTCACCATGGCCATTGAGATATTTAGTCGCGCTATGAACAATTAAATCAATACCAAATTCAGCAGGGTTCTGTAAGGCTGGTGACATAAAGGTGTTGTCACAGATAGAAACCAGATTATGCTCTTTTGCAATATCAGCAACCATTTGTAAGTCAATAACGACAAGATTTGGATTGATTGGTGTTTCAAAAAAGATTGCTTTCGAATTAGGCTTGATAGCATTTCTGACGGCTTTTTCATCAGTCATGTCAACAAAAGTTGCTTCAATGCCATAATCTGCAAAAATATGATTAATCAAAGAAAAACTGCATCCATACAATGCTGAAGAAGCTACCAGATGATCACCATTTTTCAAATTTGCCAGTAATGTTGCAGAAACTGCGCCCATACCTGATCCAAATGCTGCAGCATCTTCAGTTGATTCCAGCGCCGCCATTCTTTGCTCAAGCTCACGAACAGTTGGATTGCCTAATCTTCCATAAATATATCCCGCTTCCTCACCCATAAAGCGATTTGCGCCTTGCTGGACATTTTCGAAGGTGAAGGTGGAGGTTTGATATATAGGCGTGCTCAATGCGCCAAATTGCTCATCTCGTATTTTTCCGGCATGAATGGTTTTGGTTTCGATGTGTTTGAAATTCGTGTGTTTTGAATCGGCCATAACAACAACCTCTATTTTTAAAAATATTTAATGCTATTAAACGTAATGCATAATTCTAGTGATTATACATAAAGCGGCTATGGCTGCAATATTGTTACGAATATATTTTTTATTTCAAAACTTAATTACGTCATTCAGGGTTCTGTCGGAATATAAACTATTTTTGATGATGGGTTTCATTTGCTTATTCGGTGTCTTTATTTAGATGTGTTTCGTTTTTTTCGACAATCGGCTTAAGATAGTGCCAAATGGTTTCCATAATTATCGGCTGGCCTTTTTCATTGGGATGCAGTCTGTCTTGTTGCATAAGTTCAGGTTTGGTCGCCACTTTTTCGAGGAAAAAAGGTAACAGTTCCACATTTTTTTCTTCAGCAATATCAAAATACATTTGCTTAAATCGTCTGGTATAGGTACGTCCATAATTAGGTGGGATTTGCATGCCCAGTAAAAGAATTTTTGCATTGTTATTTTGAATCATGGTGATCATTTGATTCAGATTATTAGCAGTTTGTTTTAAGTCCAATGCACGCAAACCATCATTAGCTCCCAATTCTAAAATGACAATGTCAGGTTGATGTTTTTGCAGTAAAGAGGGTAATCTTTGTAAACCACCAACAGTTGTTTCACCACTGATGCTGGCATTAATAAAATTAATGTCGTAGTCATTTTGGCTTACAAAATTTTGTAACAAACTAACCCAACCTTTTTCGACGGGAATGTTGTATGCTGCGCTGAGTGAATCACCATATACCATAACTTTAATGGCATTGATTTTTTGGTTTGGTGAATTGTTCGCTAGAATTTCTGCTTGTAAGCTGCTATTTTTTCCTACTGACGTTATCGGGTTGTTCGTAGCGGTAGCTAATTGCAAAAATGCCTGCAGTAATATGAGCAGGATCAGAACAATAGTTTTTTTCATTTATATTTCCCTCGAATTTATCGGGGCAATTTAACATATTTTAATCAATGTTTTTGAGTAAAAGAGCAAAAAAATGTTAACAGCAAAAAATTTATCAAAAGTAGTAGAAGTCGCTGGTGACTCTCTGGTGATTCTTGATGATATTTCATTTGAACTGGATTCAGCTAAAAGTCTTGCCATTGTTGGTGAGTCGGGCTCAGGTAAAACAACCTTGTTAGGTTTGTTGGGAGGTCTGGATGAACCTTCATCCGGTGAAGTGTTGTTTCAGCAACATTCTATTTTTGCTCAGCAGGAAGAGGACAGAGCCAGATTCAGAAAAGAGAATCTGGGTTTTGTCTTTCAGAATTTTCAGTTAATTGAAGGTCTGACAGCTTTGGAAAATGTCATGATGCCATTGGAATTAAGAGCTGATAAGAGTGCAAAATCCAAAGCTGTAGAAATACTCAATAAGGTTGGGTTGGGTCAGCGTTTAGGCCATTATGCCAATCAGCTTTCTGGTGGCGAGCAGCAGCGAGTAGCTATTGCCAGAGCTTTTGTTACCGAGCCAAAATTACTATTGGCTGATGAGCCGACAGGAAATCTGGATACTGCTACAGGAGAAAATATTATCGAATTGATGTTTTCACTGGTGAAAGATTTTCATACAACGTTAGTGCTCGTTACTCACGATAATCATTTGGCGAAATTATGCGATCAGGTGATCACAATAAGTGCTGGCAAATTAGTTAGCCCATCTGTTAACCATTAAATTTGAAGTGAATTATGGGTAGTCAATTTACACATTTGCTTGGTATTGCTTTTAAATTATTTAAACGTGATTTTTATCGCGGAGAATTACTAATTCTTATTTTTGTCATGAGTCTGGTCATGGCTTCAGTGAGTAGTATTTTTCTGGTCATTGATCGAATTGAAAATGCAACAGCAAGTGAAGTCAGTGATGTTTTAGGTGCTGATCTGGTGGTTACCTCACCCGCTGAAATAGATGAATCCTGGTTACAGGATGCTGAAAAATATCAACTTGAAAGCGCAAGAAGTATTGAGTTTTCAAGTGTTTTGTTTGCCAATGAAAACATTCAATTGTCATCCATCAAGGCTGTGTCAGATAATTTTCCATTGAAAGGTCAGTTTCAGGTAGCAGATGCGCCTTATCAACCTGTTAGTCATTTAAATCGGTTTCCTGAATCTGGAAAAATATGGGCTGAACCAAGGATTTTAAATGCTCTCAATCTCAACAAGGGGGATTCTGTTGAGCTTGGATATGCAGACTTTGTAATTGAAGGCGCGTTGATGAGACAGCCAGGTCAGGGCAGTACACTATTTAATATTTCTCCTACTGTTGTGATGAATATTAATGATGTTGAAAGAACCCAAATTATCCAGCCAGGTAGCCGTGTTAATTATCGCTATCTATTTGTAGGCGATCGTAAAAACATTGAATTGTTTAATGAGTTTCTGAAAGAAAAAATAAATTCCAGCCAGCGTCTGGTCACTATCTATGATGAATCACCATTGGCTGGTTCTGCGTTATTGAGAAGTAAAAAATATTTATCACTATCAACCCTTCTTACCATGATTATTGTCGCAATTACAATTGCAATGTCCGCCAACCGTTATGCGATTAAACAATACGATATGAGTGCATTAATGCGCTGTTTTGGTATGACACGACAAGCTGTACTGAAGGTCTTTATTATGATCCTTGGCTTTGTATCGTTATTTGGAATAATCATTGGCGGCGGGCTGGGTATTTTCGTAGAAAATATTGCCAGTCAATTGTTTGCCAAGGCCGTCATTGATGGTTTACCAGACGCGGACTATCGGGTTCTGATTTATCCTGTAATGGCCAGTTTGTTAATGCTTTTCGGTTTTTCTCTTCCCGCGCTCTTTAGAATCAAACAGGTTTCTCCCATGCGGGTGTTGAGAAGAAATCTCTCTCCAGCCGGGCTTAAAACAGGTGCGATTTACCTTCTTTCTCTGGCAACATTTGTTCTGGTGATGTGGCTGCAAATGGGTGATCTTAAACTGTTATTGAATGTCGTTCTGTCTTTAGTTGCCGTGTTACTGGTTTTTTCATTAATAGCATATGGACTGCTAAAAGCAGTGTTACCAATGTCTGAGCGATTAAAAAATCCTGCAATGACATACAGTTTACGACAGCTTAATGCCAATAAAGGAATGAGCTTGTTACATCTGCTGGCTTTTAGTCTGGCGATATTTGTGATCGCAATAATAATTCTTGTCAGAGGCGAATTAATCGGAAAATGGCAACAAAGTCTGGGAGAGAATGTCCCCAATCATTTTTTAATTAATGTGAAACCGGATGAAGTAAAGCCGATACAAAGTTTTCTTGAATCACAGCAAGTCGAGTCCTCAGGCTTGTACCCGATGGTAAGAGGTAGAATTACCGGAATTAACAACCAGGATGTTAAGGATGTGGTTCCTGAATCTGGCCAAAATCATAATTCTCTTCGTCGTGAATTAAATCTGACCTGGAGTGAGTCAATTCCATTGGGCAATCATCTGGTTGAAGGTGAGTGGAAATGGCCGGAACAAAATCCATCAGATTCAAACGCAACTGCCAGAATTTCCCTTGAAGAAAAAACAGCAGATGCTTTGGGTCTTAAAATTGGTGATATCATAAATTTCACTATAGGTTCTGAACCCTGGCAAGCTGAAATTGTGAATATCCGCTATATTGATTGGCAGACGTTTACCCCCAATTTTTATGTTATTGCAAATCCGGGTACTCTGGATAAATTTGGTGCAACTTACATCACCAGTATGCACCTTGAGAGGTCACAGAAAAATCTCCTCAATCAATTAGTTAAAGAATATCCCGGAATTTCCGTGATAGAGCTGGATTTGATTCTGGAGGAAATTCAGTCGATTATCGGTAAAGTTTCAAAAGCCGTTGAAGTGATAATGGTTTTTGTCGTGTTGGCTGGTGTAGCGCTTCTTGTCGCAGCACTCAATTATACGCTTGATACCAAGTATAAACAGTATGCAAT
>JAOUOC010000180.1 GCA_029880585.1 Gammaproteobacteria bacterium | reverse complement strand
GATCCTGATAAAATACAGGATCATTCTACATTTGAAAAACCTCATGTACTTTCAACAGGTGTTGAACACGTTTTTATCAATGGACAGCAAGTTGTCAGAGGTGGCCAACATACCGGTGCTACGCCTGGCAGAGTTGTTAGAGGTCCAGGATGGACAGGGTGGAATAAATAAACAGAACCGAAATTACAATGTGAAAGCAAGGGGATGATAAGAGTATAAAGTCATCCCGTTGTTTTGTTTATGCTTTGCAGGCTAATAAATTTTTGGCAAAACTCTTGTGGTTCTTTTTTGGTATTGAATGTAATTATCGCCAATAGTTTCTGATAAATCATTTCTCATTCAAAATGAATACCGATCAGGATATATCCTGTCATGCCAATTGCAAAGGCAGAGGTAATACGTGTTTAGAAAACAACCAATTATTCTTGTTGTAAACTTGAATAGAAAATATCTTTCTTTAAAGGTAAATGATTGCATTATTATGACAAGATACGTATAATTCCGCCTCCTTGTCAAAGCGTAAATTCTTTGATAATTACAATCTAACCTAACTCCTTGTTATTGAGTGATTTTTTACGGCAATAACTGGAAACCGTGAGGAGATCTAGATGCGACATTACGAAATCGTATTTTTAGTGCACCCTGATCAAAGTGATCAGGTCTCAGCAATGATCGAAAGATACAGCGCTGTTGTAACCGATGCTGGTGGAACCATTCACCGTACAGAAGATTGGGGTCGACGCCAGTTGGCTTATTCAATCAACAATGTACATAAAGCCCATTATGTTTTAATGAATGTTGAGTGTGAATATACTGCTATTTCAGAAATTGAAAATTTATTCCGTTTTAATGATGCTGTGTTGAGAAACATGATCATTAAGATGAAGGCTGCTGTTACAGAACCTTCAGCTTTGGCAAAAGCTAAAGAAGAAGCTGAAAAGAAATTTGAGTCGAAAGGTACTAAACCTGCCAGACGTGATGATAAAAACGTCGAAAGCTCAGATGATGACGATTTAGATTCAGAAGATGATTCTGATGATGATTCTGATGAGGAGAAAGAATAATGGCCAGAAACATAAGAAGACGTAAGTTTTGTCGTTTCACTGCTGATGGTGTAGATGTTATTGATTATAAAGATCTGTCAACATTGAGAAATTACATTACAGAAACAGGAAAAATTGTCCCAAGCCGTATAACTGGGACTGGCGCCAAATATCAAAGACAGTTGGCAACAGCGGTAAAAAGAGCGCGTTATTTGGCTTTGTTACCCTACTCGGATGCTCACAAATAAGCTGTTTGTTATTTGTTGAACGAATTGTATTAATTGATCGATTTGGCTAAAGCTGGATTGACAGAGATAAACAAGATTAAGAGGAAAGACTCATGCAAGTCATTCTACTTGAAAAGATACGAAACCTGGGTGAACTGGGTGATAAAGTAACTGTTGCTAATGGTTATGGTCGTAACTTCCTTTTACCAAAAGGAAAGGCTGCTCCTGCAACAAAAGAAAATGTTGAAAAATTTGAAGCGCAACGTGCTGAACTGGAAAAGAAGGCTGCTGAAGATTTTGCCAACGCTCAGGCGCGTGCCGAGAAATTTGCTGATCTGACAGTAACTATCGAAGCAAATGCCGGTGACGAAGGCAAATTGTTTGGTTCCATCGGTACTAAAGACATTGCTGATGCTGCCACTGCTGCTGGAGCTGAGCTTAATAAACAGGAAGTCAGATTGCCAACTGGTGTTATCAGAACAACGGGTGAATTTGAAATTGATGTTCATTTGCACACTGATGTTGATGCTACATTGAAACTGGTTGTAGTTGCTCAAGCTTAATTTGATTCTGCTTTTTAAACGGAAAAATCAAATTAGATAAAAATTAGTCAGTTTCTGTGTTTATAACATTGCTTTCGACGCTGGCTAATGACAAAATAAAACACTTCATGCAAATTGTATGAGGTGTTTTTTTATAGTTAAAACATTTCAACAATACTTTTGCGATAAGACTTTATCTCGTTACGAGTTGAGGTCTGATCTGGATTTAAACAGATAAGCGAGCACAGCCGGATAATAGAAAAGATAAGAGATGAGTAGCGCAAAAACAAACAAGATGTTGGAAGACAGACAAACCAGTAACTTAAAAATGCCTCCACACTCCATTGAAGCTGAACAGGCTGTTTTGGGCGGATTGTTACTGGATAATGATGCCTGGGATAAAGTCTCTGACAAATTGGTAGTTGAAGATTTTTATCGAAAAGAGCACCGGTTAATTTTTAAAGCGCAACGTTTTTTGGCTGAAAACACAAAGCCGATGGATGTGGTAACACTATACGAATTTCTTGAGCAGGAAGGCGAAGCTGATGAAGTTGGAGGATTGGCATATATTGGCGATTTGGCCAAAAACACTCCCAGTGCATCCAATATTATTGCTTATGCCGAGATAGTCAGAGAAAGAGCAGTTTTGCGTGAAATGATCAGTGTTTCAAATGAAATTGCTGATGCAGCTTATTTCCCCAAAGGTCGAAAATCTGAAGAACTGATTGATTTGGCCGAATCAAAAGTATTCAAAATTGCCGAACAGCGAGAAAAATCAGATAGTGGTTTAATGCCCATCGACCGCTTCCTGACTCAAGCATTGGATCAGGTTCAGATTGCTGTGGACTCAAAAGGCGGTATCACAGGCTTGAGTTCAGGTTTTAAAGATCTTGATTATAAAACTAACGGATTCCAAAAATCTGACCTGCTAATTGTTGCTGGTCGTCCATCTATGGGTAAAACGACATTTGCAATGAATATTGCAGAACATGCGGCAGTTCATAGTGGTAAATCGGTACTGGTTTTCAGTATGGAAATGCCGGCAAATCAGTTATTACTGCGTTCCTTTGCTTCAATTGGTGGTATTGATGCGACCAAATTAAGAAGTGGGGCTCTGGAAGATAGAGATTGGGAAAGCTTGCAAGTAGCTACTAACATATTAAAAAATAACTGCAAAATGTATATAGATGATTCGCCCGGGTTGTCGCCATCAGAAGTTCGTTCACGAGCAAGAAGAGTCGTTAGAGAACATGGTGATGTTGGCATGATAGTTGTTGATTATCTTCAGTTAATGACTGTGCCTGGAATGAGTGATAACAGAACTCTGGAGATCTCTGAGATTTCCCGATCACTTAAATCACTTGCAAAGGAGCTTGAAGTTCCGATTATTGCACTTTCACAGTTAAATCGCTCACTTGAACAAAGGGCTGACAGAAGGCCTGTCATGTCAGATTTGCGAGAGTCAGGTGCTATAGAGCAAGATGCCGATGTGATCATGTTTGTTTATCGTGATGAAGTGTATAACAAGGATTCAGAAGACAAGGGAGTGGCGGAAATCATTATTGGAAAGCAAAGAAACGGCCCCATTGGTACAGTCAAGCTGGCATTTCAGGGTCATTTTAACCGTTTTGTTAATTTGGCGACCAATTACGAAGATTTTTAATTTAACCAGATAGTTTCGACAAAATAATCTTATGCGTTCAACCAAAGCCATCATCAGCCTCGCTGCTATTAAGCATAATTTGACTGTATTAAAAAGTCTGGCGCCATCATCCAAAGTTGTGGTAGTTATCAAGGCAAATGCTTATGGTCATGGCGCTGTTGAAGTGGCTCGTTATCTTAAAGATGAAGTCTGCTTTGGTGTTGCCATTATTGATGAAGCGCTTGAGCTTCGTAAAGCAGGTATTGACGCTTCAATTTTAGTTCTTGAAGGCGCATTAGGAAGTGATGAGCTGGATTTGGCTCTGGATAATGATTTGGAATTGGTTGTTCAGAACTCTCAACAGTTACAAAAGATACTTGATAAAGCCGCAGATTATTCCGGCAATAAAAAATTGAACGTCTGGCTAAAATTCAATTCAGGAATGAATCGCCTGGGCTTTGCTTCATCAGATTATTTAAGTATTTACCAGCAATTGGCTGAGTGTTCTCTGGTTGCAAAGATTACCGCCATATCTCATCTGGCTTGCGCTGATAATATCAATGATCCGACGACACAGGCGCAGTTGGATCAATTCAAACTGGTCACAAAAGATCTACCTGTCGAAAAGTCTTTCGCCAATTCTGCTGGCATTATTGCATGGCCTGAAGTTCATTTTGACTGGATAAGACCGGGGCTTGCGCTATATGGATGTTCACCCATGGCAGGCAATATGACCGGGGAATCACATAATCTCAAACCAGCAATGACATTAGTTTCAAAATTAATTTCAATAAGAAAGGTTAGTAAAGGCGTGGCTGTGGGTTATTCCTGCGGATGGGTAGCAGAGAGGGATACACGAATTGGTGTCGTTGCTATTGGTTATGCTGATGGCTATCCTCGACATATATCACAAGGTTCTCCGGTTCTGATTAATGGCAAGCGATATTCAGTTGTTGGATCGGTTTGTATGGACATGCTAACTGTTGATTTGGGAGTTGATGATACTATTGAGCTGGATGACAAGGTGATTTTATGGGGTGAGGGATTGCCTTTGGATGAGGTCGCCAAAAATGCCAATACCATCCCGCACACCTTAATGTGTGCCGTCACCAGTCGCGTGAAGTATGAGTGGCTGGATGATTAAATCTGGTAATTACTATCATGATTAAAACGATTAATATTCAAACTCAAGGGCAGGGTCTCTATGAGTTTACAGACAAGGTTGTCAGAGAACTCAATGGAATGGAAAAAGACGAAGGTCTGTGCCATTTGTTTGTCCGACATACTTCTTGCAGTTTGATTATTCAGGAAAATGCTGACCCCTCTGCCAAAAAGGATTTGGAAAACTGGATGAACAGACTGGTTAAGGAGAATGATCCTCTCTATACTCATATCTTCGAAGGTGCCGACGATATGCCTGCGCATATCAAATCGGTTTTAACCAATACACAACTCAGCATTCCTTATCAGAATGGAAAGTTAATGTTAGGAACCTGGCAGGGTATTTATCTTTGGGAACATCGGCATCAATCACATAATCGTCAAGTTGTCTTGCATTATTAATTTGTAAATTTATGAAGCAGGATTTTTACTCACTATTTTCAGTTGCCCCCATGATGGAGTGGACGGATCGCCACTATCGTTATTTCGCTCGTTTAATCACGAAGGAATCGACTCTTTATACCGAAATGATCACAACAGGTGCCATTTTACATGGTCAAAGTGATAGATTTTTGTCATTTGATGAGAGTGAGCACCCTGTAGTTGTCCAATTGGGAGGTAGTGATCCCGTTGATCTGGCCAAATCTGCTAAAATT
>JAOUOC010000179.1 GCA_029880585.1 Gammaproteobacteria bacterium | reverse complement strand
CCGTGAGGCTATCAAACTTCGATATCGTTTAATGCCTTACATTTACAGTCTGGCATTTGAAAATTCACTGACAGGTATGCCGTTAATGCGTCCCCTATTTTTTGACTATGAGCAGGATACTGACTTGAATGGGCGGCAGAATATTATTGAACGAACAGATAGTTATCTATTTGGTGATGCCTTTTTGGTACACCCGATTACTGCGCCAAACCAGACAAGCATAACCATTGATTTGCCTTCCGGAATCTGGTTTGATTTTGCCTCTGACCAACGTTATGCCGGAGGTCAAATTGAATATGCATTGAATCCTCAGCATATCCCGGTTTTTGTGAAAGCGGGTGCCTTTATTCCTATGGTTAAGCCTTTGAATAATCTTGAAAATTATTCAACCGACTCATTGCAGTTGCATTATTATTTTGCGGAAGAAATTGAAGTCAGTGAAGGTCATCTGTACGATGATGATGGCGTGAGTTCTGATACCATTGAGCGCAAGCAATATGAATCACTGCGTTTTACCGCAAAACATACGCAGGATGGTTTGCTGATTCAATTGACCAAAGACACAAGCCTGATGACAGATACCCGACGGCAGATTGAATTGATCATTCATGATTTTGATGCACCGAAAAAGGTTCGCATCATACGACTGAATTCAGGTAGCGACAGAAATGAAGAAGAAATGAAAAATTATCAATACCATCCTGAAAGTCGCCAATTGTCGATCACATTTGATTGGCATCAGGAAGTGATAAACCTGCAAATTGAAAAATAAAAGGACATTGTATGAAGCATTCTCTCAGTTCAATTGTGTTATGCGGAGCTCTTATTTTGGCTGGGTGTCAGGCAGAAACAGAAATGCCGTCTTCTGAAAAACTGGCTGATGCCGCAAAAGAAAATCAAATTAAAGCGTTTGATATTGACGGAAAACCTGTGGTTTATCAGGTGTTTACCCGATTATTTGGCAATCGTAATTTGAATAATAAGCCCTGGGGAACGCTGGAAGAAAATGGCGTCGGAAAGTTTAATGATTTTACGGATACAGCCCTCAGTGAAATCAAGGCATTGGGAACGACACATATCTGGTACACGGGCGTTTTGCATCATGCGATGGCGGAAGATTATACCCGTTATGGAATTTCTTTAGATGATCCAGACGTTATCAAGGGTAGAGCAGGATCACCTTACGCGATTAAGGATTACTACAATGTCAATCCGGATTTGGCTGTTGACCCGGCCAATCGTTTGCAAGAATTTAAACAGCTGATCAACCGTACACATCAACAGGGTATGAAAGTGATTATTGATATCGTGCCTAATCATGTTGCTCGAAATTATCACTCAATTTCAATGCCAAAGGGCGTCGAAAATCTTGGGGCAAAAGATGATACTGATGTCACTTATAAAAAAGATAATAACTTTTATTATGTGACTGGTGAGGATTTCAAAGTACCTGAATCAGAGGAAGGCTATCAGCCGTTAGGTGGTAAGACGCATCCTCTGGTTGACGGGAAATTTATCGAATCACCTGCCAAATGGACTGGTAATGGATCCAGAAAAGCGCAACCTGATTTTTACGACTGGTATGAAACGGTTAAAGTCAATTATGGTGTCCGACCTGACGGCAGTTATGACTTTACTCGATTACCAACTGATTTTCGAAAGAAAGACTTTGGTGCGCATGACGCATTTTGGCAAGATGAAGTCGTGCCGGACTCCTGGAAGAAGATGAAAGAAATTGTCCATTATTGGCTGGATTTGGGTGTGGACGGATTTCGATATGATATGGCAGAAATGGTGCCTGTGGAATTTTGGAGTTACCTGAATTCGTCGATAAAAATGAAAAAGCCGGATGCTTTCTTATTGGCAGAAGTTTACAACCCCACATTGTATTATGACTACATTCATTTAGGAAAAATGGATTATTTGTACGACAAGGTGGATCAATATGACACACTCAAATTGATTATGCAGGGTAAGCAGTCAACCGACAGCTTGTTGGACAAAATAACGCGCCTGCATCAGATAGACGAGCATCTGCTGCAGTTTCTGGAAAACCATGATGAACAGCGTATTGCCAGTGCCGATTTTGCGGGAGATCCCTTAAAAGGCCGACCTGCAATGGTGGTTACCAGTTTGTTGGGCAAAGGGCCTGTGATGGTCTATTTTGCACAGGTATTGGGCGAGTCCGGAATCCATGATGCCGGATTTGGTAAAGCAACACGCACGACGATTTTTGATTATTGGGGACTGGAAACTCTCAGTCGTTGGGCAAACAACGGCAAATACGACGGCGAGCAATTAACAGCCTCTGAAAAGTCGCTTAGAGACTTCTATCAAACCTTGTTGCAATTTGTTGGTGAAGCCAAAGTGTTAAACGGGGATTATGCGGACTTGCATAACTACAATCTGAAATTAGCTTCCGGTTATCACGAGAATCTGTTTTCATTTGTTCGTTATGATCAGAATGATTTGGTGATAGTGATTGCCAACTTTTCAGATAAGGAAAGCAATGTAAATGATTTTCTGGTTTCCGGAAATCTGGTCAGGAAAACCGGATTGAGCACTATCAAGACCTTAAAAAACCTGTTTGATGGAAATAATTACACGGTTAAGATTGATGAAGTGGGCGATGCCAGAATCTCCCTTTCAGTCCCCGCCTGGCATGCTCTGGTGTTAAGGCCACAATAGTGACTAACTGAAATATTCTCTAGTCGATCAGGTTTAAACACAAACACCCATAGGGTGGTAGTGATACATTGGCGTCTGAAATACTGCCTGATGTCAGACCGTGTTCAGTAATCACTTCATACTTTTCATCAAGTTTGAGCGTCATTTCCTGATTCTGATTGGACAGATTAAAAAGCATCAGCATTTTCTGACTTTCTGAAATTCGATAAAATCCTAAAACAGGTTCGTTGAGAGATAAAAACTCAATTCGTCCCGTTAATAAAGCCGGTTGTTCTTTACGCCATGCAAGAAACTTTTTGAAGCTGTTCAATACGGATTGCGGATCTTTTTGCTGTAGACGAACAGATTGTTGTAAATGCGATTCAGCAACAGGTAACCAGGGTTGGGCTTCAGAAAAACCTGCATTTGGTTTGGCGTCATCCCAGGGAATGGGCGTTCTGCATCCATCTCGACCTTTAAAACTTGGCCAAAAAGCAATACCGTAGGGATCTTGTAGCTGATCAAAAGGAATGTCCGCTTCTTCAAGTCCCAATTCTTCTCCCTGATAGATGCAAACACTACCCCGTAAAGTGGTCAGTAATGCTGATAGCAATTTGGCTTTTTGTGGGATGTTTTGATTATCGCCCCACCGTGTTGCAACACGAGCCACATCGTGATTACTAATAGCAAAACAAGGCCAGCCTCTGGTCATTTGTGATTCCAGAGATTCAATGGTCGATTTGATGTAGTCGGCAGAAAAGTCCTCGGTGAGCAGTTCAAAACTGTATCCCATGTGTAAACGATTATCCCCGTCGGTATATTCTGCTGTTGTTGCTAACGAATCTTCAGAGGAAATTTCACCCAGCGCAACACTGCCAGGATAGCGATTCAGCAAGGCTCTTATTTTCTCAATAAAATAAATATTTTCCGGTTGGGTATTGTTGTAATAGTGATATTGGAACGCATAGGGATTATCTTCTTTAAATCCCCGTCCTAACCTTTTATCAACTGGTTTGGCGGGATTATTTCTGAGTAATTTATCATGATAGCAAAAATTAATAGCATCCAGCCTAAAACCGTCGACGCCACGTTGAAGCCAAAACTCAATGTTGTCCAAAGCAGCTTCCACCACTTCAGGATGATGGAAATTCAAATCTGGCTGACTGGTTAAAAAATTGTGTAAGTAGTATTGTTGTCTTCTCGGCTCCCATTGCCAGGCGCCACCGCCAAAAATTGACAGCCAGTTGTTCGGTGGTGTGCCATCTTCTTTTGCATCGGCCCAAACATACCAGTCACTTTTGGCGTTGCTTCTATTTTCGCGGCTTTGCAAAAACCACTCATGCTGATCCGAAGTGTGACTCAAAACCTGATCAATAATAATTTTAATCCCTTTTTGGTGGGCTTGTTCGATCAGTTTATCAAAATCGTCCAGTGTACCAAAAATTGGGTCGACACTAAGATAATCGCTGATATCATAGCCAAAATCCTTCATGGGAGATTTAAAAAAGGGCGAAATCCAGATAGCATCAACCCCCAGATCCTGGATGTAATCCAGTTTTTCAATAATACCGGGTAAATCACCAATACCGTCATTGTTGCTATCCATCAAACTGCGTGGATACACCTGATATATGACAGCACCCTGCCACCAGAATCGTGAAGACATTAAATACCTTACTAATAAATTTGAAAGATGAATATGAATCTTTTTCGTTGTGAAGGTGAGGATACTGTAAAGCGAAAGACTGTTTCAAACATCTGCATACGTATGCATCAAAAAAAAGTGTTTAATTGTATGATTTTAACAGGTAAATTAGTTCGTTATGAATAAAAACAACGATTGGGGCAACAATATGAAACAACCACAACTCTCTTTTTGGCAGGTTTGGAACGTCAGTTTTGGCTTTTTGGGAGTTCAATTTGGCTTTGCATTGCAAAATGGCAATGTTAGTCGGATTCTTTCCGATTTGGGCGCAGATCTTCATTCCTTGTCATTATTCTGGATTGTGGCACCTCTAATGGGCTTGATTGTACAGCCTATTGTTGGAGCAGCTTCAGATAAAACCTGGAATCGTCTGGGCAGACGCCGTCCTTTTATTTTGTTCGGCGCCATCACTGCCGCCCTCTGCATGATATTGATGCCCAATGCGAGTTTGTTTGTCTCATTGATGATACCGATGCTTTTCGGTGGATTAATGTTGGCACTCATGGATGCTTCCTTTAATGTCACCATGCAGCCATTTCGTTCTCTGGTCTCAGACATGATGCCATCAGAACAAAGAAATCTGGGCTATTCCGTTCAATCCCTGTTGATTAATATTGGTGCCGTTTTAGGTTCAATTTTACCTTTTGTCTTAACCAATGTGGTTGGACTGGATAATGTTGCTCAAAAAGGAGAAGTGGCCGATTCGGTGATTTGGTCTTTTTATATTGGCGCAACCATCTTGTTAGGCTCTGTGTTATGGACAGTCTTTAAAACTAAAGAATACAATCCAGAGGATTATGCAAACTATAAAGGTATTGATCTCAAAGCGGATTTACCTACAACAAAACCACCCATTCAAAAAAGATTGGCAGAATTTTTTAAACTGATTACCCACATGCCAAAAACCATGAAACAGTTATCTGTGGTGCAGTTTTTCTCCTGGTTTTCGC